>NZ_JBSRDC010000040.1:0-32698 GCF_055145285.1 Salinivirga sp.
ATCCGTTTATTTGAATCAAGTACCCTTAAAATTTGTTCCGCATGACCCAAAATGCAAATTTTTTACTCGTAACTAACTGATATTCAGGTGTGGGGTTTTAGGCACTCATCATGGTGCACAAAACAGGTTTAAAAGGCTGTCCTATACTTTTTGGACAGCCTTTTTTATAGTAGTTTCAGAGCCCCGTTCGGAAAAATGATACTTTGAGTCTAAGTTTTCCTCTCTTTCCGCATAGATGAGCTATCTGATTTCCATGCTGTAATATTGTAAATAACTCCTTTATTGGCTTCTTCAGAGTTTGTTACGAATTGGATTTTAGTTTTTTACAAATTTTGTGGTAAATATTTCACCACCAATTTTAATGCTAACCAAATAGATTCCTCCGGCGAAATTTGATAGATCGACTCTCTCATTTTCCTGAAGTTTTGTTTTTTCAATTATCGATTTACCTGAAATGTCAGATATAGTCAATTTCTGAATTTTACTACCTAAAAAATCAATATTAAGCACATGGTTTGCCGGGTTAGGATAAATAACTATCTCTTTTTGTTGTAATGTAGTTATAGCAACATATGCGTTAACTACAACATCAAAACTGCAGGTGTTTTCATTCCCGGCATTGTCTGTTACTGTCCAGGTAATTGTGGTTATTCCCTCAGGTATTTGTTCTCCGGCTAGAGAAGAAGAGTCGCTAAAATCGTTTACAACATTTCCCACTCCACAATTATCGAAAGCTTCTAATGGATCAAGCTCAGTATTTTGCACTGTATAATAATGGGTTTCATCTGCATTAAACTCCTGATTGCTAACACAAGTAATTTCAGGAATAGTAGAATCAGTTGTTAAAAAGGCTGCATCGCTAACTACATTGCCAACCAGATTCGTTACAGCACAACGATATTGATGATTATTCATCCCCAAAGTTACTCCGGTAATATTTAATGTTGGCGTATTAGCATTGCTGTAAACAGATCCATTGGCAATATCAATAAAGCCAGCACCCTCATCTACCTGCCATTGGTACGTTTCAATATTTTCGCCTGTAACTGTAAAAGAAACGTTACTTTCCGGGCAAATATTTGCTTGGTCCCCGGGCTGGGTAATTATTGTTGGCGGATTATGTAATTCGAAAACACCAGCATGACCAACGTTAGATTCGTTACTATCGCTAAGGGGCGATCCGGCTGCAAGAATTGCCCCATCGGAACTTAAACTAACTGAGGCACCAAACTCATCGCCTACTGCGGCTCCGGAAATACTTTGTCCTATTTGGATCCATGTGCCTGACTGATTCTCATATACACTTACAAGTCCAGCTTCAGACCTCTTGCTATCATAATGCGGTGCACCGTTAGCAACTACAGCGCCATCGGAGCTTAAACTTACAGAGCCACCAAATGCAGCGTAATCTCCAACGCCGTCAATATCTTGTCCTATTTGTGTCCAAATACCGGATTGATACTCATATATTCGCACCGAGCCAGAATAATTGTTTTTTCCTACAGCCCCGGATGCAAGAATAGAGCCATCGGAACTTAAACTAACTGATGTGCCAAAATATTCCTCTTCTGCTGCTCCTTCAATATCTTGTCCTATTTGTGTCCATGTGCCTGATTGATTTTCATAAACTTTTACATGCCCTGCATCTAAAAAGCTGTTATCATTATAAGATCCTCCAATAGCAACAATTGATCCATCAGAATTTAAACTTACAGATGAGCCAAACTGATCGTTTGCAGCTTCGCCATCAATGTCCTGTCCAATTTGCGTCCAGGTACCGGATAGGTTCTCATAGACTCTTACATGACCGGCATTATTAGCAACATCATCATTTCCATAGGCTCCAATTGCTATTACAGAGCCATCGGAACTTAAACTAATTGAGGCGCCTGATCGATCGAATGCTGCTTCACCATCAATATCCTGACCAATTTGCGTCCAAATACCGGATTGATTCTCGTACACACGCACATGTCCGGCATTCGCTCCGGTTCCATCATTATTTCGCGCTCCAACAGCAATTACAGAACCATCGGAACTTATGCTTACCGATATTCCGAAGTTATCGCCTGCTGCCTCACCATTAATGTTTTGTCCTATTTCTGTCCAGATACCGGATTGATTCTCATAAACCTTTGCATGCCCGGCATTAAGACCGACATCATCATTATATGGGGCTCCAACCACCATAATCAGTCCATCAGTGCTTAGGCTAACTGAATAACCTAACCGATCGCCAGACATCTCTCCCTCAACATTGTTTCCAATTTGAATCCACTCCTGGGCTTGTATAGTTGCTATGGTTGTAAGCAAGCATACTAGTAATGATACTTTTTTTTTCATAATACAAAATTTTACGGGTAATACTATAAACTATAAATAGTTCACATTACCAGTTTCTAACGAGCAACTGTAACCAGCCGTACGTAAACTTTGTCATTTTTCCCTTGTAACTGTAACACATAGTTGCCATCGGTGTAATTTTTCATGTTGATGACTCCTTTACTTGTATGGACAGTTTTAGTTTCTAATAGCTTACCCTGTAAGTTGAATATTTTAATCTGGTGAATAATTTGGTCATTTCCATCGAAAGTGAGTAATTGTGTCACCGGATTAGGATACAGTGAGATGTTTGTCTGCTCCAATTCTGTTATGGAAACGCCTTCAGTTACTGTAACGGTCCATATTTGTGTATCAGTGCCGTTTTCAGCGGTTACGGTATAGTCTACAGGACTGCTGAAATCTTGTGCCACGCCGCTAGCCGGGTCAATGGTAGCACCTGGCGATACCGTAATGGTGGGTTCCAGTGCAGTAAGATCTGTCCCGTATGCTACCTCAATATCAACAGTCCCGGCAGCGGGGTCAATAGTCGCACTTCCGGTAGATTCTGCCAACTCAAAGGACAATAATTCCGTTGCGTTGTTTAGTTCCTCTGTTACTGTAACAGTCCAGTGCTGCACATCAGAGCCGTTTTCAGCAAGTACGGTATAAATTCTCGGGTCAGTGAAGTCTTGTGGCTCGCCACCTGGCGGATCGATAGATGCACCCATTGATATGGTAATGGTGGGTACCAGTGAAGTTAAATCTACACCATAGCCAACTACAACATCAATGGTGCTTGCTCCTTCGTCGATTATTGCCGGAGCTATAGCCTGGGGAATTTCAAAATCAAGAATTTCTGTTTCGGTATTCCAGATGGCGGTTGCGAGTACAAAGAAGTCTTCTTGTCCGTTTGTTGTTTCTGTGCTTATGTCAAAATTAACCGTATTTCTGTATGTTCCTGCACAGTATATTACACGGGAATCGTACAGGAGGTTAACGCCTTCATCATCTTCGGATCCTCCATAGGTATTGGCCCATTCATAATCATAACTGTCTGAAAAAGTTGCCATGAAAATATCTTTGCCTCCGTGTGTGCCAAAAATCTGTGTTTCGCCCTGTGGATTAACGTCAAAGTCGCTGCTCATAAAGTACCCGGTAGCAAAAACAAGTCCTGCTGTATCGGTCATTAAATCGTTACACTGATCTTCCAGATCGCCCCCGATATGGCCAAAGCTGTCATCCATAATCTGGCCGCCAAGGGTATGTTTTGTCAACAAAATATCTTGTTCGCCATAAGACGTAAAATCTTCAAAAATCGGCATGCCACCCACATAACCAACTATACAGGATATTGTGCCTGTGAAAGATATGGCAGAATAAATACCGGTACTATCAATTGTTAAAGCAGTTGTTGACTCATCGTTAGTATTACCCATTTGTTTGGCCCACTGGAATTGCGCATCGGAATTGAGAGCCAATAGAAATGCATCTTTGCCACCCTCGGAAGTCATCTCGTAGGTTGTGATACCGTCGGGGTCAAAATCTACTACATCATGAAAAGAACCTCCTAGAAAAATATTATTAGCTGCATCGAGTTCCAGGGTGCGATGGTTTAGTAAATCCGATCCTGTGCCACCAATACGTCTGGTCCAGAATGCTCCACCTGCAGGGCTGAAATTTCGAATGAAAATATCAGCTTCCCCAGCGCTACTAAAAAGAGAGCCCGGTGAATCGGGGGTGAAATCTATTTGTCCGTAAAAAGTACCGGCAACTATAATATTATTGTAACCATAGGAGGTAATAGAGGTTGCAAACTCAGCGTCGATACCTGAATAAACGTACTCCTGTAGCAATTCGCCAGTTGAAAGATCATAACCTGCAACAAATGCGTCATAAGATTCTTCTGCAGTGTAAGTAACACTTGAGGTAGTGGGATCGAAATCAATATCGCCTGAATATGCACCAGCTACATAAACACCGCTGGCGGAGGCCATTATTGTTAAATCCATTATCCAGTTATGTTGAGTGCCGTCTAAAACTGTGGTCCACTGATATGTGCCATCGCTGGTATATTTTGTGATAAAACCAGCTGAAGAACCGCTGGCAGTGTATTCATCTGTTTCGGTTTCATGCGCATTGAAATCTACAGTACCACTAAAGTAACCACAGGCATAAAAATTTCCATTGTCATCCTGCTGTACCGCCTTAATGTAATCCGAGTTAGTACCTCCAATGGTTGTTAACCATTCAGGACCCTGTGCATTTACAAAAGTAACGCTAAACAAGAGGGTTATTGAAAACCCGAAGCTAATTAAAAAACGATAGTTTTTTCTAAACATTTTGAAGGGGTTGAGTTTTTTCATAATTCATAGTTTTTTGTTTTGAGAATAAAGGCAATATACGACATTAAAATTTTATAATTCAATGCCTTAACTATGAATTAGAATTTGGGTGGTACCAGCAGGAATTTGAGATCGGTTGTCGAGAATTTAGTGTTTTAAATGATCGAAATATTTCATTACCTCATTGCGCATACCTTTTGAGACAGGTATTTCCTCCTGGTTTTGCATGGTCAGATGGGCATTTTTCCCCTTGTTGAACTGTTTTATTTTCTTCAGGTTTACAAGATATGACTGATGCACACGACAAAAATGGTCGTGTTTAAGCAAGCTTGTGTAGTTTTTTAATGATTTACTGACCATAATTGTCGAGTTCTGCTCTAACATAAAAATTGTGTAATTATCATCAGCCTTACAGTACACTATTTCATGGAGATTTACAATGTGTAACGCCTCATTGGTATGCAAGGTTATTTTTTTTTCTTCGGGTTGTGAAAAATTATGTGCCAGCGCTTCAAGTTTTTTTACATACTCTGCTCTGTTAATTTTTTCCATTGCTTTTTGGATACTCCTAACCAGGTCGGAATTTTTGAAGGGTTTAAGCAAAAAATCCACTGCACTAATTCGAAATGCCTGTACGGCATAATGCTCAAAAGCTGTAGTCCAGATAATTTGAAAATTGACAATCGGAAGCTTGTCAATGACCTGAAAAGCAGTGCCGTCTTTCAGGTTGATATCGAATACAACAATTGTTGGTTGTGTTTTTTGAATTAGATTAACTGCTGATTCAATATTATCTGCAGTTCCCTCTATCTGAATATTTGGAAAATATTCATGTATAATACTTCTGGCATTTTCTATTGCAGTAAAATCGTCTTCAATAATTACAATTTTTGTACTCATAATAAGTATTATTTGTAAAAATACATAAGCGGAAAATCCAATGTTACCCTGGTTCCGGTATGGTTTGTTTCATTAGCGGGACCAATTTTATATTCAACGTTCCATCCGGCAATTTTATTCATTAGTTTCAGGCGTTTTTGTATGATTTCCATGCCGCGCGAACGGTGTTTTTTATCGTTTGTAACAGAATATTTTATGCCCGGTCCATCATCTTCTATTGTGATGATGAGACGGTTTGTCCTTTGAATAAAGCCAATTTTAACTTTACTGCCACCTTTTTTTATGCCATGCTTAATAGCATTTTCCACAAAAGGCTGCAACAACATAGCCGGGAATTTAATGTCTTCAGTATCAATATTGCTGTCGGTTTCAATATGGAACTGAAATTTATATTCAAGGCGCATTTGCTGTAATTTCAGATAGCTTGTCAGTAATTCAATTTCGGTTTCTAATGAATTAATTTCATCAATGGAGCTTTCGAGGGTTTGCCGCATCAAAGATGAGAAGTCTGTTAGAAAATCGGCTGCCTCATCTGTTTTGTGGGCTGTTATATAGCCTTTTATGGCGTTTAATGCATTAAAAAGAAAGTGTGGGTTGAGCTGAGTACGCAATAATTGCTGTTCTGTCTGTAAGCGTTTTAAAGCTGCTTTTCGTTTGTTTTGCAAATACAATAAAATCAGGATTATTACGATAAAAACGGAACCCGAAATAATACTCCAAAGCAATTGTTGCTGCCGTTTTATTTTTTCTTCTGTTAATGCTTTTTCTGTGCTAAGTTTAATAATAGTTTGCTCTTTTTCTGCTGTCTCATATCGCTCCCGCATATCTTCTACTATTTCCAGTTGCTGAACGTTGTAAATCGAATCTTCGATGTGTCTGTATGCTTCGTAATGGTGCAAAGCTTTTGCCGACTCACCCGTTTGTTTGTAATTCTGATACATGAGTTTGTGGGCGTGTTTCTCAGGTCTGATTAAATTGTTTTCTTTTGCTTCATTTACAACTGCTCTTAGCAGTTTTTCGGCTTTGTTGTGTTTTTTTAACCGAATATAAACATCAGCTATTTCATTTTTATCTACCAGCTGGCTAGAAATACTACCTATTTCATTTTCAACATCTAAAGCTGATCTGAAATACGATAAGGCTGTTTGCCAATCTTTATTTAATTTTTGCAAATGTCCCATACGATATAGCAACTGCGCTTTTCCGCTTTTGTAATCAATCTGGTTGCATATACGGTAGGCTTTTTTGTACCAGGTTTCTGCTTGTGTAAACTGATTTTGTCGTTCTTTCACATATCCAAGAACATCATACAATGACACGTGTGATCGTGAATAGGAAGTGGTGTCCAGTATATCCAGGGCATGCAGGTAATATTTTTCAGCCTGATCGATTTTGTCCTGCTCCACATAAATATCACCGAGTTCAATGTAGCATTTGATCAGATTGGTTGTGTCGTGGGTTTGTTTGGCAAGTTCAATACTCTTAATCAGGTATTCTGCTGCCTCTGTAATCTGACCTGCAACATTATACATTATCCCGGTATTGAGACTGTTTACGATAATTTGGCTTGTATCTTTTAATGTATAACCTATCTCTAACGCTTTTTTAAATGCATCGATGGCTTTAGCCGGATTGTCTACAAAATTGTAGGCAATGCCTCTATTTGTATAAACCTGTAAAATTGAAAGCATTTGTTCCTGTTGATGCAGATAAACAAGTGCAGAATCAAAATACTGCAATGCTCTTTCATAACTTTCAATGGCAACATATGCATAGCCCATTAACTTATATGCATAGCCCAGTTTTTTATCATTTCTATGTTGTGTGAAATAATTTACAACCTTTTGAACATAACAGAGGGCAGAATCATGGTTTCTTTCGGTAAAATAAAAGTGTTTGGCCAGTTCGAGTTGTGTCAGGGCAAGTTGATAATGCTCTTGTTGTACTTTTTGAGTCTGTAGTTCAATATACAAAGAATCAGGGTTGCTGAAGCTTTGAGACCATGCAAAAATCAGGGATAGTATAAGTATTTTTGTTTTCATGATTCCCGGCCAGGTTTAATAAAAAAGCTCATTTTTATAAAATTATTACTAAATTTAAGCAAAATGTTGCAACAAACAATAATAGGTTTGTTTTGTCTTTTGTTTTAGACAAATTTACAACTCAGAAAATTATAAAATTGAGAAAATAATGCTACCCATGGATAAGTTATTAGAAATAATAGAAAATGCCACCGGACAGGGAAAAAAAGTGCTGGATTATGAATTTACAAGCAGTGATGTTTGGGTACCCGATTTATCGGAGAAAAATAGCGAGTTAAATTGCATTGACCTGGACGATGCCGAGGAGTTTGGTACCTGGCTCAACGCTAAAATGATTGCAAACAACAAAAAAATAGCAATAGGAGGTTATGGCGAAGACCGTGTGGTATATAAACGCAGTAAGCACTTCGGACAGGGACCTGATGCACGTTCTATTCACCTCGGTATAGATTTGTGGGCACCTGTAAGAACCCCTGTTGTAGCACCTTGTGATGGCACAGTTCACAGTTTTCAGAATAACGATAACCATGGCGACTATGGCGGTACCATTATCCTGGAGCATGAAATTGAAGGGCTGCGGTTTTATAGCCTGTATGGTCATTTATCGCTCGATTCATTGCAGCATAAAGAAGAGGGGATGGCTGTAAAAGCTGGGGAGCGCTTCGCCTGGTTGGGTAATCCTACAGAAAATGGCGGCTGGCCTTCGCATTTGCATTTCCAGTTGATTCGCGATATGGGTAATCAAAAAGGCGATTTTTATGGTGTGGCCAGCCCAAATGAAAAAGAGGAACGACTGCACATGTGTCCGGATCCGAATTACATATTGAATTTGGAAGTTCTGAAATAACCCAATAAAACGCTAATTTTCAAACTTCAAGCTTTAAATTACAATATACAAACAGTTTTGCGTTTGATAGTTAGCTGCACAATTTGCAAATTGATTATTGGAATTTTTCCACCGGGCTTCAACCTCCTGCCTTTTTCACATTGTAGCCTTCTGTGGAAAGCAAATCCACGATTTTATCCCGGAAATCGCCCTGAATCAGGATTTCCCCGTTTTTGGCACTACCACCCACACCCAACTTTGTTTTGAGCCATTTGGCCAAATCTTTCAGGTCATCTTCCGTGCCCCTGAATCCTGTAATCAGGCTTACTTTCTTACCTTTTCGTTGCCTTTTATCGAGCAATACCTTCAATTTCTGCTCCTCGTTGGGGAGGGTTTCCTGTTCCGCCGCGCCCTCTTTTTCGTAGTCAAAGTCATCACTGGTAGAATACACCACACCAAGTCTTTTCTTCCAATCATTGTTGCTCATAATGGCATCTTTTTTTACAAATATGCATACTTTTGCGTGAATTATGAAGATTTTTATTCAATCATAAAGCGTACACATGCTGATTAAATATTTCAAATCATATCTCCCTTTTTACCGTCGTAACCTGCATGTGGCTATTCCTGTGGTATTGTCTCAGGCAGGGCAAATGACAGTGCAGCTTGCCGACAATATGATGGTGGGGCACGTGGGTGTGTCGGAGCTGGCAGCGGCATCATTTGCCAACTCCATTTATATCGTGGGATTTGTGCTTGGACTCGGTTTAACTTTTGGCGCCACGCCACTCGTGGGTAGTGCCTTTGGGCAAAAGAATTTTAAAGAAGCTGCCACTATGCTGCACCACTCATTTTTAGGTAATGGTATGGTTTCTTTGATATTGGTCGCTACCATGTGGGCCGTTTCATGGTTGATGCCTTACATGGGACAACCTGAAGGTGTGGTGGAGCTGGCTATTCCTTATTATCGGTTGTTGGTGATCAGTATTGTACCATTCATGCTTTTCTTTACCGGCAAACAGTTTATCGAAGGGTTGGGCAACACCAGTATGGCCATGAAAATTACCCTGGCTGCTAATGTGGTTAATATCGGACTGAATTACATCTGGATTTATGGTAAATTGGGTTTTCAGGCCTATGGGCTGGTTGGTGCAGGTTATGCCACACTCACGGCCCGTATTCTTATGGCCATTGGTTTTACCGTTTTTATGCTTCGTCAGCCACATTTCAGGCGCTATTTTTACCTGATCGATCCCCGGAAGTTCAGTCTGAAGCACATCAGCCTGTTTTTCCGCACTGGGATGCCCATTGGACTGCAAATGCTCGCCGAGGTAACCCTTTTTAGCCTGGCTGCTGTAATGATGGGCTGGTTGGGAGAGGTGCCGCTGGCCGCACATCAGATTGCCATACAGGTAAGCATGGTTTCCTTTATGATCGCCACTGGTGTTGCATCAGGAACTACCATTCGGGTAAGCCAACAGCTGGGGGCCCGCAACTATGAGGAGATGCAAAAGGCCGGGATAGCTTCGTTACACATGATTGTTGCCTTTATGAGTACCACAGCATTGTTGTTTTTCGCTTTCCGCTATCAGTTACCCTATC
Source organism: Salinivirga sp. (assembly GCF_055145285.1). Taxonomy (NCBI): domain Bacteria; kingdom Pseudomonadati; phylum Bacteroidota; class Bacteroidia; order Bacteroidales; family Salinivirgaceae; genus Salinivirga; species Salinivirga sp. Next base: position 10,035 of record NZ_JBSRDC010000040.1, read on the forward strand.
TTTTTACAAATGACCCTGCCGTGGTAGATACTGCCGCGCATTTGCTGATTTTCTCAGCACTGTTCCAGATTTTCGATGGTTCGCAAGTTGTATTGCTTGGTTCGCTGCGCGGCCTGGCCGATGTAAACAAGGCTTTTTTGCTTGCTTTGCTAACGTACCTGGTTTTGGGTGTTCCGCTCATGTATCTGCTGGGATTCGTACTTGACCTCGGCGGCGCCGGCGTTTGGAGTGCCCTGGCAATATCGCTCGCCCTGGCAGCCGTGTTTTTCTTTTTCCGTTTCAAACGCAAATGCCGGTTGGTGAAGGAGAGAGAATTAAGGAGTTAAAAGGATAGCTTTCAGGGTATTGGGGGAAGAATAAAGCACCGATAACACGAAGAACACGGAAAAACACGAAGAAGAATATTTTCCCTGTGTTCCCCGTGGCAAAGCGGTGAGTAGACGCACGCTGCTGGAGGAATTCAGGCTTTGTTCACAGCCGATCAGTAGGTCTTGGTGTCCTTAGTGGTTAAAAAAAGAAATAACCACGGAGGACACGGAGAGCACGGAGAAAACACGAAGAAGAATATTTTCCCTGTGTTCCCCGTGGCAAAGCGGTGAGTAGGAGTACGCTGCTGGAGGAATTCCGGCTTCGTTCACAGACGTGTAGTTGGACCTGATGTCCTTGGTGGTTAAAAAGATGAAGCACGGAGCGCATGGAGGAGGCAGCTGGGGAAAATTCATTTCGCAGGATAAGTTAACCGTATAAACTGGTACTTCCAGAATATTTAATGATACCACTAAAACCTTCAAATGCATTTTACTCTGCTTATTACCTCAAAATAACCCAAAAGAAAAAACCGCCAACATTCAAATGTCAGCGGTTTTGTTTTACCTCATTCTAATATTTTTTTTCACTGTAGTAAATAACGGCTAGCAATGATTCGATTATTCAATCACTATTCTTTTATTAAAAATGCCCTCATTAGTGACTAATCTAAGAAAATATACCCCTGGTTCAAATTCTGAAATATTGATTGTAGCTTTTACATTTAAATCATATGTTGTTCCTGCAATATCAATTAGCGCAATTCTGGTAATTTGAGCCCTGTTAGTTTTATTTTGAATCCAGATTTGGTCTGATGCAGGGTTCGGAAATATTGAGAATTCTGATGATTGCATTTTGGCAATTGCTGTACCATTATCGGTAGTATCGTCAACAACATTGATAGTAAATTCTTTTTCGTAGGACACATCCAGGTTATTTGTTGATTGAATATTGATTATCAGGATGCTGTCTTGTTCGTAATCTAGTGTGTTTGCAAATAATATACTACCATCAATGGAGAAATTTGCATTGTCGGGGTAATTTCCAGTGTATACCAATTCGTAAGTATGAGTAACATTTGAGTTTTCATCAGTTGATGAAAGCTGTCCAACGTAAGTTCCATCTAATTGATTTTCTAATATCGTATTTGAAGTAATGTTGATATCAGTTATCAGTTCTTCAACATCAAGAATACTTATTGTAAATTCTTTTTCTACAGAAAGATCCAGGCTATTGGTTGATTTAACTTTAATAGTCAATGAGTTATTCACTTCAAAATCCATAGTTTGTGCAAGCAACCCATCATTTTCGATGGTGAACATGTTATTATCCGGGTAATTTTCATTGTCAATAAGTTCATAAGAATGCGTCACGCCACTATTTTCATCTACTGTAGTAAAAACGCCAACTTGGCTGTTCTCCGGTTCGTTTTCAGAAATCTCATTCGAAGACAAGTTTATATCAGTCGGATTGGTAGGAAAGGGTATTTCCAGTATATCATCCATATAAGTGTTGTCAAAAAAGCCGAAACTCCCTAAACCAAAATATGGTGTGCCGTTAAGAACAAATGCAATCGGGGTCTTTCTATTATCATTCAGATTAAGCATGTTTCCAAGGTTCTCAACCGTATTTGATACCGGGTCGTAACTTACCATTTCTTCTGTGTTCCCATAACAAATATAGCCCTTGCCATTATAGCTTATGGCTGCAGCACCATTGAAAGATAAATTAATACCATCAGCATAAATTCTTTCTACCCAGGTATCGGTGGTTGGGTCATATTCCTGTACATCAGAATAGGTGATGGTACCATTATCGTAATGCACGCCTCCACTTACATAACCTTTTCCATTGATTGAAAATGCAGTAGCATGCTGACGAACGCCAGCTTCAAACGTAGAGATTTGTGTCCAGGTATTCGCATCCGGATCATACTCCCAAAAATCTTTGGTATTCTCATACGTCACATTTTCTTCGATCATTTTGTTGCCTGTGCCAACATAAGCTTTGTTGCCAATTACAAAACTAACCGCTAAAGAAGTAGGGAGCCCACCAAAATTTCCAATGGCGGTCCAGGTTTGATTTACAGGGTCATAACAATAAAAATCATCATGATATGTATTGTTGGAGCTTTGCCCCAATCCAACATATCCTTTACCATCAATGGTAAAAGCTACTGCATTGTACCGGTCACCTCCCGGGAAAGAAGAAATTTCTGTCCATTCTTCAGTATCCTGTGAGTATTTCCAGAAATCAGCGAAAGCAGTAGTGTCGTTGTAGCCCAGACCCACAAAAACTTCATTTCCGATTACAAATTCTACAGCTGATGTACGACCTGTGCCTGTAAAAGGATTAATTTGAGCAAACATGGAAATTTGTAATAGCAGGGTAATACCCAATAAGATAGTTGTTTTTTTCATAACTTGATTTTTAGATTAAACTATTAATTGTTGACGTTTTCTTGTTTTTGTGCTTGTATGCCTAATGTTAAACCAGACAAATTTCGAGTGGCAAAAGTAATTATCATGTTGAGAATTCAAAATGTTTTTCGATTTTTTCTTTGTTGGAAAAAAACTAACCATGGTGGACAAAAAGAACACGGAGGAAACACGAAGAAGGATATTATCCCTGTGTTCTCAGTGGCCAAGCGGTGAGTAGAAGGATGCAGCCGGCGAAATTCTGGCTTTGTTCACAGACGATCAGTTGGTCCTGGTGTCCTTAGTGGTTAAAAAAGAATAAACCACGGAGGACACAAAGAGCACGGAGTAGGCACAAAGAAGAACATTATCCCTGTGTGCTCCGTGGCCAAGCGGTGGAGCAGAAGGATGCAACTGGCGGAATTCTGGCTTCGTTCACAGACGATCAGTTGGTCTTGGTGTCCCTGGTGGTTAAAAAAAGAATAAACCACGGAGGACACAAGGAACACGGAGGAAACACGAAGAAGGATATTTTCCCTGTGTTCTTAGTGGCCAAGCGGTGAGTAGAAGAATGCAACCGGCGGAATTCTGGCTTTGCTCACAGACGATCAGTAGGTCCTGGTGTCCTTAGTGGTTAAAAAAGAAAAACCACGGAGGACACAAAGAACACGGAGAATACACGAAGAAGGATATTTTCCCTGTGTTCTCAGTGGCAAAGCGGTGAGTAGGAGTACGCTACTGGCGGAATTCTGGCTTTGCTCACAGACGATCAGTTGGTCTTTGTGTGCTTTGTGGTTAAAAAGATGAACCACAACTTTTTTAATTCAAAAATTGATTCCAATTATAGGATCATACCTCTGTTAAAAATGACTATCTCAAATTTATATTCAGTTTAAATAGTCCTGTATCTTTGAAAGGCCAATGGTTTTATAAATCATGTTGTTATGGCACATCCTTAAGATCTGCAAATTGTTTTTATGTTGAAAGGTTTTTTCCTATTTTTGCTGTGACAAAAAACAAGGTTTAAAACAAGCAGTCATTGCTTAAGATTTTTTTGATGAGAAGCAGCGTATTACCCGGCCTACTGCCGATTGTATTTATATTGTCAGTTGCAAACCTGACGGCCCAGGATGTGGAGGCTATCTTAAATAGTGATCCTCTAAAAATTAATGGACAGTTAGGCATTGATCAATATTTAAACAATCAATTTATAGATTCTGTAACATTTAAGGATCAATATTCTCTTTTTCTCTCGGGTCGATTCAATGCCAAGATTTACAGTATCGATTTCCCTTTTCAATTTTCTTACACAAATCAGCAGGAGGTTTTTTCACACCCTTTTTCTTATAACCAATTCGGCACACAACCTTTTTACAAAGGGGTGAAGTTATATTTAGGTTACAATTCCCTTTCATTTTCTCCTTATACCTTATCAGGTCATCAATTTTGTGGTACTGGCATTGAAATAGCCCCAAAGCATTTGCCTTTTAAAGGAACTGTTTTGTATGGCCGTCTTGTGAAACCTGTCGAATACGATAGTGCTGCTTTCACGCTCCCTGCCTATGATAGAAGATTTTATAGCTATGAATTGGGCTATAATACTGAAAAATACTCCATTTCAACAAGTGGTATTTACGCCTGGGATAAATCAGCATCAATTGAGGTTTTCCCCGATAGCCTGGGTGTTTACCCAAAAGAGAATTTTGCACTTTCACTGAAAGGTAATTATCAGATTACCAGTCGTTGGAGCATCGATGTAGATTTTGGAAGAAGCATCTTTACTGATAATACCAACAGTGCTTTACTCCAGGAACCATCTGCCAATTTATTACTGAAGCAACGCAAAACAACACGAGCTTTCAACGCCTACGGCGGGCAAGTTAAATACAGCCTGAAAAAAACTTCTTTTGGCATCCAATATAAGTATGTTGAACCCGGATACGAAACATTGGGAGCATATTATACAAACAACGATTTGGAGCAAATCTCCCTGGTCAATACCTCCCGGTTTTTAGAGGGCAAACTAAATATTAACATGAATTTAGGATTAGAACGCGATAATTTAGGAAATGATAATATGATGACCAACCGAAGATTTGCAGGATCATTAAGTATATCAGCTGTTCCCACAGAAAAAATATCATTAAATGGATCCTATTCAAGTTTTCAGTCTTTTTCGAATATGCGTTCAAACTTCGATTACATCAATAATAACGATCCACTGGAATTAATGGATACCTTGAATTATCGCCAGGTAAATCAATCAGTGGCACTTTCGGGAAGTTATTCGAATCAAAGTGAGAAAGCCACTTATTCAACTTCCTTAAGCCTTTCCGGAAATACCTCCGGGAATACCCAAGCGGAAGCGGGTGGCTCAACTGTTTTGTTAAACAGTACAATATCACAATCTGTCGTGTTTACTGAATCTAAGCTATCATTATCGGCCTCATTATTCTCTTCATTTGTTCAATCTACAACGAACCAGATTACAGCAGGACCAGTACTTAGCCTGGGTAAACCATTCATAAAAGATATGTTGCGGACAAGTCTACAGGCAGGCATCAATCAAACCTGGAATGATTCCGCACGTGTGAGTTTTAATGCCAATATCCGGGCTATGGCCTCTGTTTCCATAAAAAAGAGTCATTTAATAGCGCTTTCAGGTACCTTTTATACCAACCGGGACTATCTGAGTAATAATTTACTGGAAAACTTACAAGTCAGATTATCATATAATTACAGAATACAAAATACATTAATTCGTCGAAAAAGCATAAGTCATGATAAAACAGTTCGTTAGTTTTTTAGGTTTGATCGCCCTTTCAGGACAATTACTGGCTGGCAGCTTACCTAATCCTGCTGAGACACTCGCAGCTGGTTTACCCAATATTTGTTATTCTGAAAATACGAATCCACTACCGGATACTTTGGATTTGGAAGATTATATAGGCGGATTACAAAACATAGTTAAGGCTAACAATCGTTTCGTAGGATTATTATCTGCTGATCAGGTTTATCAACTACCCATTGGATTGCACCGGAATATAGGTGGAATTGAATATATCATTGTATTGGACAATTTAAGTATAGATCCCATGGGTGGCTGGATAAGTGCTTATATGAGTTTGCAATTTCCTGGTGCCGAAGAACCCATTGGATTGTACACCGATAGTATAAGATTAACAGCCAATGGCATTCAAACAGCACAACTTCAACTGATAAAAGATGAAACCATTGATTTGGGCGGTTTTGAATTGGTGCTAAGTCAGTCGGAAACTATGGTGGAATGGAGTTGTAATGGATACGAATCTACAACGCTTGCTGGTGATCTGGTATTTAAAAATGATCTTTTGAAACCTGTTGGTGATACCACTTTAGCGGATACTTTAAAGGGATCTTTCAATGTTTCCTTTGAAGATGTAAACAATGTGATGGCATCCATCAATTTACCTGATTTTCAAATTAACGGATTACCCGACCTGATCTTCTATCCCGGCGAGACTGCCATGGATTTCAGTGATTTTCAAAATCCTTCCAACCTTGTCTTTCCTGATGGATACTACGATGCCAGTCACCCTGTTGAACTTTACGACCTGTGGCGGGGAATTTATATTCATTCTTTTACCGTTGCTTTACCCGGGCAATTCACCAATGGTTCAGGCACAACCATTACAGCCGAGCGGTTGATGATCGACAACAATGGCGTAACAGGTTCTTTGCTTGCCGATAGCGTTATTTCTTTGGATCAGGGTAATTTGGGAAGCTGGCAATTTTCGCTCGATCAAATAGGATTTTCACTGATGAAAAACAATTTCGCCGACTTTCAATTTAATGGTCGAATTGTAGTTCCTGTCTCCCAAAACGATCAAAACTTTCATTACGAAGGTATTGTGGATGATGAAAACAATATGTCATTTGCAGTTGAAACCCTCGATTCTTTAAAAGCTGATTTGTGGGCGGCTCAATTGGCCCTGACGCCTAATTCGACAATAATAGTTGAAAAAGAGCAACAAAATTATTACCCCAGAGCCATATTGCATGGATCAATGTCAGTTGCACTCAATGAAGAAGTTGAGCTGGCTGCATTTGAATTTCAGAATATGGTGATTTCCAGCAGAGCACCTTATCTCACAATTGGTAATTTTGGACTACCCAATGGCGTATTAGCCGGCTTTCCGGTTAATATATCTGAAGTGGACTTCATTAATGAAGGTTCACAAGCGGGAATCAGTATGCAAGCAAATGTCAATTTTATGAGCGCTGATGAAGGGGGATTTGCCGGCAGCGGCGGATTTACAATTTGGGCTGAGAAGCAAAACAATAAATGGCAATATGACCATCTGGAGATGCAAACCGTGGTGATTGATGTGGATCAGGGAGCTTTTGAGTTTTACGGAGAAGCCAATTTTTATCAACAACATGAAGTATTTGGTAAGGGATTTAAAGGCATGGTCAGTGCTCGCTTTGCTACAGGAATAGAGGTTGAGGCTTCGCTGCAATTGGGTACCGTCGATAACTACCGGTATTGGTACGCTGATGCGTTACTCGTTGTGCCGAATGGTATTACCATGTTCCCCGGTTCTGCCATCTACGGTTTTGGTGGTGGTATATCCTACCATATGAGCAAAACTCAACCACAGGGCTTTGCTGATGTATCCACAGCCTATACAGCCTCTGATAATGGTCAATCACCGGGAACCTCACTTTCAGGTGTTGAATATTTGCCTGACAATGAAATGGGTATTGGTTTGAGAGCAAAAGTTGTATTTGGAACCCATCCAAATCCTAAAGCTATGAACGGGTCCATAGAGCTGGGCTTTCAGTTTTATACCAACGGAGGTTTAGAATCTATTCGTTTTCAGGGAGAAGGGATTGTTATGGACGAGCTGAACAGCGATCCTTCCGAAGCAAAAGTAGGTGCCGAAGTGGATATTTTATATTCTTTCAGCAACAATGAGTTATTTGGAACAAGTTCGGTATATATCAATATTCCCGGAATTGTAAAGGGTGCACATGAGCAAAACAGGGCGGGAACCATAACCACTTATTTTGGTTCACAGGATTGGTTTGTTTATGCAGGAACTCCCAACGATAGAATAGAGATGGAGTTTATTGGTTTAATGCAAGCTTCGTCATATATGATGGTGGGTACGGATATTCCGCCATTTCCCGATTTGCCCAGTGAGGTCTCATCTTTGGCAAATGATAATGTGCAGTCGCGTTTGCAGGCTATGATAGGCAATGGTAATGGCTTTGCCTTTGGCAGTACGTTTAGCACAGAAACCGGTGAAAAAAACTTTACCATCTTCTTCGGCTCCTTTGAAATGGGTGCCGGGTTCGACATTATGATCAGAGATTTAGGTACTTCGGCCCATTGTGAGGGAAGTGACCCACCCTTAGGTATCAACGGATGGTATGCCATGGGACAGGCATATGCTTACCTGGATGGTAAAATTGGAATCAAAGTGAAGATGTTTGGAAAAAGAAAAAAGTTTACAATTCTAAATGTGGGAGCCGCAGCCGTGCTGCAAGCAGCTCTGCCCAATCCGCTGTACCTGAGAGGAGCTGTCGAAGGTCATTATTCCATTTTAAATGGAGCTGTAAAAGGCCAGTGTAATTTTGAATTTGCAGTTGGGGAGATGTGCGAAATTGTTGGCGGAATGGGCGATATGAATATTATTTCGGAAATATCACCCGCTGATGGAGATACAGAAGTAGATGTTTTTGCATCTCCACGGGTTGCCTTTAATTATACCATTAATCAATCATTCGAATTAATGGATACGGATGGTGATACTAAAGAGTTTAGGATAATTCTTGAAGAATTCAATGTAAATACCGGCAGTTCAGCCTATCCTGGACAAGTTGTATGGAACGATGACCACAATGTGGCTTCTTTCGAATCTTCGGAACTCTTGCCATCTGAAGCGGAAGTTTCGATGTCCGTTGTGGTAGCCCTGGAGATTAAAGAAAATGATGAATGGGAAACCTATACTTATGAAGGAGAGCAAGAAAGAGAGGAAGAGGAAGTAGCATTTATTAGTGGCGTGAGACCCGATTATATTCCCCCGCATTGCGTAGAGTACATGTATCCTTTTGATGGTATGGTGAATTTTTACTGGCAGGAGCATCCTACCGGTTACATCAAAGTTACCGATAACTTTGATTATCTGTTTAATGATGAAAATGAATGGATCGCAAAAGCAATTTTCGATAATAATTATGAAAATATGCAGGCCGTCAGTTATGATGAGGGAAATCTGCAGGTGAATTTTGATATTCCCCAATCCATGACCCCTGAAATGATCTATGAATTACGCATCTGCAAAATTCCTTCTGATTTTGAGGAAGTGGCCGTTGATGAAGGTGTGGTGGATGTGGAAACAGTTTCTGAAACAGCCTATACCAAAACCGAGCAAGATATTGAAACCACACGGAGTGTGGAAAAAGACCGCATATTCTACCGTTGCAAAGTGCGGACAAGTAAATATGCCTCATTGGCTGATAAAATTGACGATTGGAGCTTTAGTTATGCAATAGCCGATCCCATATCAACAGGTACACATATTCTTTTATCAGGTGGTGATGTGGATGAAGGTTTTGCCAATCAGGAGATTAATTCAATTCAAAATCCGGACCTGGTCCGCGTGAGTCTTGACCTGGAAAACAATTACTGGTATACAACCGGTGTGGAACAAGTCCTTTATCACGACTATCCGGTTGATCAGGATATGGTCATTACCCATCGAAATCCAGTAGAGTTGGGTGTTCCACCGGCCAAAGCCTGTGAGATACTCCAGGATGGGTTCTCTTTTGATGTTACCGCCGGAGCCAAGGGAATGAATCTGAATTCTACCGTTTATCCGGCCACACTGATGTATGATGGTGTTCCGGTAATGAACGTCGATTTGTCGAATCTACGCGATCATGCGGCCGATTTATTGAGCAGTGAGCCCAATCATCCTTATAGGCAATGGTTAACAAATCTTTTGGAGAATGTATTTTCGGCCGTGCTATATAATCATGATTACACCATAAAAATTAAATATGTTTTACCGGGCGACATTGAGTCATCTGAAACCCCGGTCACATTCACATTATAATGCTTATGAACTTTAAATATATTTTATTCACCATAATTCTGCTTTATTTGGTTGAACCCCTCAAAAGCCAAACAAGAAAAGTTGAACTTGATTTGATCACTGAAAAGGCCGGTGACAGTGTTTTGCTCCGGTGGGCACCGAAGAATTATAAATCGTGGGAGTGGTCCAAAAACAAGGGCTGGGTCATTGAAAGGGCCTGCTTAAGTGATACAACACCTTCGGGAGCTTTGCAATTCAGGCAATTAGCAACCGGATATACCCACCGGCCACAGGAAGAGTGGCGGTCAATGGTTGAACAATCAGATGCTGCCGCTATAGCCGCTCAATTGATGTTTGGACAAACATTTGAAATAAGTGCGGATGCCAGCCTCGATTTAATGATGACCAGGTACAAAGAAGATCAAATGCGCTTTGCATTTGCCATGACCTCTGCCGACCGTGATTACAACACCGCCCGGATGCTGGGGCTGGGTTACACGGATCAATCGCCTAAAAATTGCCAGGTGCTACTATACCGGATTTATGCAGCGGGGCAGGATAGTGTGATGCATTCTGACACAGCTTACAGCGTCATTAACAGGAACGACCCGGACAGGAAAATAAAGATTTACAGCATTAAGCAAAAAGTTAGCGATACGGCTGTGCTGCTTTATTGGCCCAGGGTTCCGTTTGGTCAAACTTATTCATTTTTCGATATCAGGCGCAGTATGGATGGTCAGCATTTCGGCGCCATGCATCAAACACCTTATGTTTCGCTTGAGAATAACGATTTCTCTGAGGAGTATTTCCATTTCAACGACCGGCTGGTATCCGGCACTGACTCGGTTTTTTACATCATTCGGGGAATTACTCCATTTGGAACCTATGGCCCCTGGTCCGATACCATTGTTGTGGATATTCCTTCACCATTGGTACAGCCCGACAGACTATCTTATGTTACCAATGACGAGGAAAATACTGTTATGCTAAGATGGGAGTATCCTGAACGCTTACAGTCGTATCTTGAAGGTTTTAGAGTTTACCAGTCTGGCAGTCTCACTGCTCCACTAGAAAAACCGATTACTGTTACACCTGACAAACGACAGGTAAAATTGCAATTGGAGACCAGTGAAACTTATGTTATGGTAGAAGCAAGAACCAGGGGTAAAAAGCGCAGCATGAGCAGTCCGGTATTCGTTCAATTGTCTGACTCCATTCCTCCAGAAGCACCAGATGGTTTGACCGGAACAATTGATACTACCGGCATGATGCATTTGCACTGGGAAAAACCTGAAGCCAACGACTTATATGGGTTTAAGGTTTATTCGGCTCACGATCCCAATGCAGAGTTTTCGCAACTGACCACCGGGTTTGTTTATGATAAAGTATGGAAAAAACAATTCTCATTAAAGCATTTGAACCGGTATGTGTACATCAAGCTGAAAGCCTATGATGTGCGATTTAACCATTCTGATTTTTCCAGGGTGTTAAAACTGAGTTTGCCTGATACCATACCACCTTCGCCGCCTGTATTTTTCAGGCCTTTGTTCAAAGCACAAGAAGTGCATTTCAGGTGGAAACCCAGTGGTTCCAAAGATGTGGCGCATTATCTCATCGCTGGAAAAAATGCCCAAAACAACTTCCACGACACACTGGCTTTCATAGCAGCATCCGAACCCGGCGAATTTGAATTAAAAACATTCCTGAACCGAAATTACATGGTATCGCTGGCGGCCATTGATTCCGCAGGCAACGCAGCATATGCCCGCAACCGGTTTCAGGTCAATTTGAAAAACATACATCAGCAAAATCGCAAACCCGTACTTGAGGCAGAAGCCAATTACCGGTCAGGCACCATTGACCTCTCCTGGGAAGGAGGAGCAAATAGTACCAAAACCCTTATTTTTCGCCGTACAGACAACGGACCCATGCGCCTTCACAAGACCCTCCATGGTCACCAAACAAGATTTAGCGACAAGCAGGTAAGCGTGGGTGCACATTATATATACCGGGTACAAATGGAAAACACCCAACACACCCGCAGCCAAATGAGTAATGAAATCAGTTTAAAGTTTTAGGTTATGAAAAAGGTATATCTGATCTTCGTTTTATTAGTAATCGCTATATCAGGTTTTAGTCAAAAAAAAGGCCGATTTACTTACGAGCCTTATAATGATGCGAGTATTTGGAGTGATACGGTAGTTTTCATAAAAGTTTATCCACCTAGTTCTTCTTACTTTACATTGTCTTTTGAGGAAACATTAAAAACTACATCAACTACCTGGATTGTGCAGGGAGGATTTAACTTTTCGTGTAAATTAGGATTTAATTATTCAGAAAAAAATCCCCCAGGAGGCGGAGGCGTAACTAGCTGCGAATACATATATGATAGATTTGAACGTAATCCATTCTCTTTTTCTACTCCCCCTTTACATAATTCACCTACAGGCTGTCCACCTGCAAGTGATTTGATAGAATATAAAACATCCCCACAACCAGTCAAAGACGCAACCATAGATGACTTGACAACCAATTCAACTAATATTGATAAAGTAACAGAAGGTGGCAGAATACAATTTAATTTTGAAAATACTACAAACAATCAAACAGTAACATATCATTTACAAAAAGATATTGGAAACGGTTGGCAAACTATAAAAACTTATGCGCCTGATGGCTTTGCCTACAATATTGATCCTTATAGTTCAATAACTGATACAAATAAAATTATATATTTTCAGGTAAAATCAAAAGTGAGTAATGAACCGTATATCGGTGAATCCCATTCCTGGTATGATAGTGCCGGCTTTAATCTCACTGTATACCCGGGTGTTCATAACCTGGATGAAATACCTGAAGAAGTAATTTTTTGCGAAGATGGTGCGCGTACCCTGAATATAGGTCCACTGGAAACCGTGTGGGATGAAGTTGATGCTGTAAAAATTATGATTACCGAACCAGGTCAAGAAAATCCCAGTGCATATATGACCCAAATTTTGGAGAATGAAGATGATACTGCGAATGTTAATTTAACCACAGATGGTGATTATCTGTTCGAATTTCAAACCTGCATTGAAGATGTATGTGAAGGCTACCAACAAAAAACCATAACTGTCACCACCCGCCCAAATCCTGCCAATGCACTGAATAATTCTTACCTGGTTCAATCAGTGCCAGGCACGGGTAATGTCAATAGTGTACTTGATAACCAGTTTAACAGTACATATGATGCCTGGGTGGATGGAGGTGAAAGCCTAAATGTTCCGGGGAATTACAATGTGGAAATACAATATGCGGATGAAAACCCCGGCTGCACTTCCAATAAAAATGTGGAATTCCAAACACGTTACCCGGAATTCAATTTTGGGTTATCGTATAATGAGGGAGCAACATACCATGATGCGCCCGAAATTACTGTGAACCGGTCAGATGTAAATATGACCTATATAGGTTCGCTTGATACAAGTCAAATCGTAATTCAATGGCGAATGAATGATGGTGCCTGGCACAATGCAGGTGAGCTTGTGAGTTATGGTGCGTATGTCCCCGATATGGCCAATTCGGTTAATATTGATTTGAAATTATCCCATCCTGCGGCAAGCGAAAGCTATACCAAAAGTGCTACCAAAACCATTCCTGAATACCAGGGCATCAACTTCGAAGTGGAAATACTTGATATTGTAACCGGATGTGATTCAGCTCATACAGGTAAAATAAGAATCGATGATTATTATAATTTTTGGTTCGATACCCCAGTCTTCGTATGGCAAAATGGTGAAGTTATTGCTCAGGATATGATCGAAAGGCCTCATAATTTATATGATTCAATTGAACCAGTCTATTTCTTTTCTCTGCCAGCAGGAGAATTAAGAATTACCACCTCATATAATGGATATGACCTCGAAAAAACCATCACCATGCCCACGGATCCCGGGAATTTGAGTGAAAAAAATATTGATCTGGAAAGCGTAGATGTTACAGGTTGTGCCTATTCAACCAATGGAGGTATTAGGGCCAATCTTATTAATGTCATTGATGCCCCCGAATATGAATTATCGCGTAATGGCGTTGATTGGTACAAAGGCATATTCCATCAATTTGACAGTTTGGGGCAGGACACGTATTCCATATATGCAAATGTAAAAGGACTTGAAGCGTGTGTTTTTAGTAAGGAGATTACTGTTTCAGCGCCCGATCCTATTAGGCTAAACTTGCCCAATATAAGTGATCCGCAATGTCCAGGTTCAAATACCGGCTCAATACAATTGGCTGTAAATAATCAGTCAAATGAATTCATAAATTTTCATCTCGAGAAATTTTCTGGTGATACTATACAGTCCGGATTCATTCAAACTTCTTTTTATTCTATATTTTTGTTTAATGACTTACCTGCCGGTACCTATCACTGTTTTGCTGAGAATAGAGAGGGTTGTTTTTCTGATACAGTTCAGGTTACACTCAACGATCCGGATTCACTTAATGTAGTTAATGCCTCTACTGTCGACGTAAGTTGCAATGGTGGAAACAACGGTGAATACAGTTTTGGTGTTACCGGGCCTTATAGTACATTATCTTTTAAGTTGGATGGTACGGACATATCACTTTCAGCGCCTTATGCAATTATGGGTCTCGATGCAGGAAGCCATGAACTTATAATAACCAACGAACTGGGCTGTTCCATCACGCACGATTTCACCATCAATGAGCCCGAACCCCTTGACATCAGCTTTGAACACGAAACTTACAATGGATACCCAATTCGTTGCTATGACAGTTCTACCCAGGTGATAGCGACTGTAAGTGGAGGCAAATATCCGTACACAATTAACTTCAATGAAAATACTGTTCAAAATGACACATTGATAAGGCTTTTGAACGCAGGCAAACACCACTACACAGTTACGGATTCCAATAGTTGTATATTGGAAGATAGTATCACCCTGGAGCAACCTGATTCACTGAATCTTGATATTCTGAATACAATTAATCCTACCTGCAGTGGCTCTGAAGATGGCTCGATCGAGGTCCTCGGTAGCGGCGGTGTGCCGGGGTATAAGCTTTTTGTAGATACTGATTCGGTTTCCATTGATAATACGTACACCATAAGCAATCTGGGTGCAAATACCTATCCATTAGCGATTAAGGATTCTAATGGTTGTCGGTTTCCTACCCATGGTGATTATGAAATTGTTGATTTAGAAAACCCCAATCCAATAGTATTGGATATTTCTCAAATAAACGAGCCTACCTGTCATGGCTATGCGGATGGTTTTATCGAATATACAGCCTCGCACGATACACTTACCGAAAAAATGCTAACCATTTACCAGGATAGCCTCAATGGAACGGTGCTGCAAACCGATTACTTTCACGGTGATACCTTGAATAATTCATTGAATGACATCCCTGCCGGAACTTATGTGATTGAAGTAGTAGAAACAGCTACAGGTTGCAATACCAGCCAAAGCATTACAGTTGGTCAGCCGGATGAATTAACCTACAGTCATAATCATTTAGATATTACCTGCTATGGAGATACCGATGGTGCAATATCGCTGAATGTGGCAGGTGGCACACCTTCATATTCGGCATGGTACAATGGAGCAGGGCAGGATACGATCAATTTTAACGGGACTACAGCTGACTTTTCATCGCTGACACCGGGTGATTACACAGTTTCTATGACCGATAGCAACAATTGTCCGGCCACAGCCATCAATGGCGATTCTGTGCACATCAATTCGCCCGAAATGCCATTGGAACTTAACCTGCAATTTACGCAACCCACCTGCCATGGCGATGGCGACGGTACCTTAACAGCCCTGGCAAGTGGTGGATGGGAAATGTATGCTTTTTCAATGGATTCGGCAGGGTGGACAAATCATGATTCAACCCATACTTTCAATGCCCTCCAGGCTGGCATGCATCCAGTGTTTTTGCGCGATACGCAAAATTGTGTGGTGCTCGATTCCATTGAAGTTACTGAACCCGATTCTTTACTTGCAGATGATGTAATTGTAACCGATGCCAACTGTCCCGGCAGTGCTGACGGAAGTTTTGAAATTGTGCCTACAGGAGGTAACGGCAATTACAGGTTATTGCATCAGGCCGATACCATGCCCGCCATGCTTGTGGACAGCCTCTCTGCGGGTTCCTATGGCTATAAGCTGGAAGATGGCAAGGGCTGTATGTTCTCGGACTCTGTGCAGGTGAACGACCCGCCCGACTTCGACCACCAATTCACCCTGAGTGATCACAACGGTTTTGCCATACGGTGTAGCGGTTTAACAGATAGTGCATTGATTGAAGTTTCAGGTGGTTCGCCGGGTTATACGCTTAATATTTCTGATAATGGAGAAGTGCAACCTATTGATGCGCATCACTTTATGATCAATAACTTAAGCGCTGGCACTTATCAGGCAGAATTGACCGACGATCATGGGTGCCGCTATGAAGCAGAAGTGACGCTCAATGAGCCTGATACCCTGCAAATTGTCAATGAAGATATTTTGGAACCCTCATGTCACAATTATTCCAATGGCCAATATACCGGTCGAATCACTGGTGGAATCGACTGGGGCGCTGCAGATCAGTATAGCCTGACGCTGCATAGCGACAGTATCCTTTATCAGGACGTAGAGAATGGTTTTCAATTTCAAGGTCTGCCTGCCGGAAATTATGAACTTGTGGCTATCGACCCCAACAATTGCCAGGTCAGCCGGCAGCACTCCATTGCACAGCCGGAGCCACTAACTCTTGCGTTTTCAACTTCTCCAGTGGTTTGCAAAGGAGGTTCTTCGGGTGCTGCTAATGTGAACCCTACCGGAGGCACACCCGCGTATGCCTACCAGTGGTTCGATACCCTAAGCCAACAAGTAGGTGCAACAAAGGAAATCATCAATCTGGATGCGGGAATTTACAGGGTGGTGATCACCGACGATCATGGATGCACCCCACACGATTCGGTGCTCAATCAGGTAATTGTTCAGGAACCGGAATTGGCGCTTGCACTCGATACTGTGGAGATGACGCCGGTTCGCTGTTTTGGTGAAACTAACGGAGCCGTGAATTTAACTGCCGACGGTGGATGGTCCGACTTCCAATTTGCCGGTGAAAACCTCCTGTGGACCGGGTTAACCGATTTCACAGACCTTGAAACGGGCAATCACCGCTTTTACGTGCGGGATTCGTTAAATTGTATCGATTCTGCCGAAATATTCATTCCCCAACCAGACTCCATGCAGATTACCAATATTGACATCACCAGGCCCTTATGCCACGGCGGTAACGATGGAAGTGTAGCTGTTGAAATCTATGGGGGGAATGGCGGGTATATGTACAACCTGGGTCCCGATACCACAATATCCGGCTTATTCGACAGCATTCCTTCGGGTAACTATTTTTTGCAAATTGAAGATACCAAAGGTTGCTCTGCATCAGATTCTGTGTGGGTTGATGAGCCCACAGCCATCGGTCATGAAGTGGTGTTGCTGGTAAGACCCACCTGTACCCAGAACAATGGCTCTGTGGAAGTTGCTGCATCCGGTGGAACAGGCAGTATTGCCATTGACTGGACCAACGATTCAGTGCCGCCACAATTCGCCATTGACAGCCTGTTTGCTGGCATATATCCGTTTACCCTGACTGATGATAATCTCTGTACCTACACCGCACAGGTAATCCTGAGTGATATTGGCGGACCGGAGGTAGGTATGCAAGATATGACCATCCCTTCGTGCAACTACAGCGAAGATGGAGCCCTGTCGGTAACCATCACGGGCGATGCTCCGCCATTTATTGTGAACTGGTATGATGAAAATAACCAGGTCATCAATGGATTTGATGCCATCAACAATTTGGCGGGAGGCACATATACCATTGCCGTGCGTGATACCAACAATTGTCAGTACAATACTTCTTATGAAATTATTCCTCCTGAGCCGATTCAGTCGCAGATATTTTCAAAGGATGTGATATGCTATGGTGAAGCCAGTGGAGCCCTCGCTGTGGATGTGATTGGCGGTACAGCACCTTATAATCTGTCATGGTCTGCTGAAGGAGAAAATTGGCAGGCTTTATTGCAAAACGATACGCTTTCCCTGTCAGCAGGAACGTACGATGTAAAAGTATTTGATGCCCACAATTGTCATGATGAATCTACCGATTCAACCGGCATTTTATCAAAAGTCAATATCAATCAACCAATGGCACCATTAAATACATTGGCTACTCCAACTCCTGTCAAATGTTATGGTTACGCCGATGGAATGGTGTCGCTGAATGCCCTGGGCGGGTGGGATGTCGGCGAGTACCTGTTTGCCCTGAAAAATACCCCCTTTACCACGCAAAGAAAGTATACAGACCTTTCAGCGGGTAATTATTGGGCCATGGCAAAAGATATTGCCGGTTGTGTGGATTCTATGGAGGTTGAAGTTGGTCAGCCCGAGCTGCTCAAAGGCGCTGTGGCTGATTTTTCAAATTTGCAATGTAAAAACGACTCCTCGGGCTGGGTGCAACTTGCAGCCGGTGGTGGCACAGCACCATACTATTTCAGTTTAAACAATCCGGGTAATTTTTCTTCCCAAACATTTTATGATCAACTAACAGCCGGGGAAATTTCCATTTTTACCCGCGATAAAAACAATTGTGAAGATAGTGCTGCATTCATCTTAACAGAACCCGATTCACTAAAGTTTAATACTTTTGAAGCTTTGCCCTCGTATTGCCATATGGAAAATGGAACCCTGAGTATTTCAATGGAAGGAGGTACAGCACCCTATTTATTGCCCGATTCGACAATAACATTTGCCGATACACTGCAACTGAATAATCTTGCTGTAGGACAACATACTGTGCAAATCATTGATGCGCACGATTGCTTTATTGAAAAGGCTGTGGAGCTTGAATATGTGCCCGGAACAGATGTGGAGCTGACAGATATTGTCAATCCGCTGTGCTACGGCGAAAAAACGGGCACCATTAGCCTTTCTCCATCGCAGGGTACACCACCTTACGAGGTCTCACTAAACGGCGAACAGGGATACGGCATGGAAATTCAATCGCTTGCTGCCGGTTCATATACCATTTATGTAGCTGATCAACACGATTGTGTGGATACTGTGGAAGTGGAACTGACACAGCCTGATTCGCTTTACTTAAACATAATTAATGTATCTGATCCGGTATGTTTTAACGATAGTACCGGTTACATACAGTCAGAACCCATTGGTGGTACGGCGCCTTTTAACATTTATTGGAGCAACGGCCAATCGGGCGATGCCCTGGAGCTGCTCAGTGCCGGAGCCTATAGCTATCAATTGGTTGATGTCCATAATTGTGCCGATACCGGTCGTGTGATCCTGCAAAACCCCGATCCACTGGTTACAGTACTGCCCGATACATTGCATTTGTGTGCCAACCAAACCAAAACCCTGGATGCGGTTTACAACGATCATACTTACCTGTGGTTCAGGAATAATGACATGGTAGGTCAGGAACGTGAGCTGGCCATTGAATCAGCCGGGCTTTACAGTCTTGAGCTGTATTCACCCGAAGGCTGTTATGCCCATGATTCCACAGAAGTAATTGCTTACAGCTACGAAGCCGATGCCACATTACTTATGCCCACATCTGGCAGGGTGAATGATACACTGATTATGATTGACATTTCATGGCCAATGCCCGATTCATTGAATTGGCTTGTCCCATCATCATTCAATCTATTGGAAGCACACCAATATGAAGTACACACCCAAACCACCGAAGAAGGCGGATTCATGGCCGGATTGATCACTTATACCGGCAATTGTATTGCAGAGCACTACAAATCGGTCACCGTGGAGGGTTTCAACAATGGAAATGGCGGATTGAAAAACGGGCAGGGGGTATTCAAATCGGTAAAAGTATCACCCAACCCGGCCGTGGAAGATGCACTTCTGCTAATCGATTTATTCGATTCATACAGCACCAAAGTAGAATTGATTGATAACCAGGGCGAGGTCGTCATCCAAAAGGAGTTTGGAAAGGCTGAGACGCATCAGTGGTCAATGAAATTAAAATCGCTGGAACGCGGCATGTACTTTTTACGCATCCGGGCCAAAAATGAATACCGATTCGTGAAATTAATTGTGATTTAATAAATAAACAGGAAAAAATTATACACCATGAAAAAACAATATTATTTAAAGATCAGTTTGCTGCTAATGGCTTTTGCCACTCTGATGCTCGTTGCAGCATGCGAAGAAGAGCAGGAAGAAACAGATGAATCACAAGAAGAAATAGAGGTAAATGAAGCCCCCGATTGTGTTGTATTCGAACCGTTAGCGGGAGCTGAATTTGCAGAGGGTGATACCATCACAATCATAATTTCTGTAAATGACCCTGATGATAATCTGTCCCGGGTTGATATTCATGTAGATGATAGTATGATCAGCTCGATAAATGAAAGTCCCTTCAGAACGGAGTGGATGACAGCTGGCGAATCATTGGGTAGTCATGGGATTCATGTAGTGGCTGTTGATGAAGAGGGTCTTCAAGCAAGCGACTCCATTGATATCAACCTTAAAAAGGGTATAGAGTGGGGTAATGGCGTTACTGATATCGACGGCAATACCTACCAAACCGTAATCATCGGTGAACAGGAATGGATGGCCGAAAACCTGAAAACTATTACGTATAATGATGGTGAGCCTATAGAATTAGCTGTATCTGATTCTGCCTGGAGCAACAATACAACCGGTGCATATTGTTGGTATGACAATAATGAGTATCTATATGCCGATACTTACGGACCCCTTTATAACGGGCATGCCGTAATTACCGGAAACCTCTGTCCCGATGGTTGGCACGCCCCCTCTGATGAGGAATGGAAAACCCTTGAAATGGAATTGGGTATGAGCCAGGCTGATGCTGATACCTCATTTACTGCCCGTGGAATCAACGAAGGCAGTAAGTTAGCTGGTTTTGCAAATATGTGGGGATATAGCAACACCATAAGTCAAGACAGTGAATTCGGAACAAGCGGATTTAATGGTCTTCCAGGAAGATTTCGCAACGGTGCTGGTACTTTTTTTAATCCTTTATGTGGATATTATCATAGCTCAACAACAAACGGCATAGATGATGTTTGGATGCGGGCTTTATATTCTATTAGTACACGAATTTCTCGTTATAGCTTAACTAAAAGGAAGGGCGCTTCAGTCCGTTGCATAAAAGACTAGAAAATGATAAAATTAAAAGATGGAGTTAAAAGAGTGATTAACGGATATTTGTAGTTAATCGATGTTATTTGAAATTTTTTATAAACCATTAAGACTGGTTTTAACCACGGAGGACACAAGGAACACGGAGGAAATCAGCCCTGCACCCTTGAATCTCCCGCCTACTGCGGGACAGGCTCTAAAGGGATCTGCGCGCACCCTTTGATTCTCCCGCCTGCGGGACAAGGCTTCCGTTCCGGTCATTTGCAACAGATCGCTTCACTGCGTTCGCGATGATGCTTCGGCTACGCTCAGCAACCACGTCTCCGATCAGGCTAAATTCCTCACGAACCGTGCGTTAGCGCTTCCCCCTTTAGGGGGCTAGGGGGCGCGTGCTGGCAAGTGAAAATACTCTAAAGGGATCTGCGCGCGATTAGCGATGATGGGTTGAAGCACTAAGGAGAAGGTAATCTCTGTGTTCCCCGTGGCAAAACGGTGAGAAGGAGCAGGCTGCTGGCGGAGTTTCAGCTTTGCTCGCAGATGTTCAGTTGGTCTTTGGGTCCTTAGTGGTTAAAAAAATTAAAGTAACAGCAAAAACAGAAATAAAGTTATGAAGCAGGTTTTATTTGTATTATTGATTTTATGCAGTGTCATTGGATGGCAAAACGGGCATGCGCAGCAATATCCTGTGCAGGCCAATATGACCATTGCCGGACCCGCACCATCCACGGTAAGTGGGTTTGTGCCGGGCAATACTTCGCGCATTAATGTGAACCTGCTGCTCAACGATGTCACCACGCCATCGCTCGACGTGCGCCTGCGGTTTATTTTCGAAGGACCCGGGTTTAGCATCCAAACCAGTCCCAATGCCATTGTGCCGGACTTTACCCTGCAAGGTGGCATACCCCAAAATCTGGGCGTGGCGCTGGAACCCTATTTTCAACCTGGTGCATTTCAATTACTCAACGGATCGTGGGGCAGTTTCATGCCCAATGGCCGGTTGCCCGAGGGTAATTATACCATCAAACTGCAGGTGCTGGAACCCCGCCGCAATGTGGTTATTTCCAACACTGCCATCACCATGGCCTGGGTCATGCTCAACGATCCGCCTGCCATTGTACAACCGGCCGATGGCGCCCAACTCGATCCCGGGGCTGTACAGAATGTGATGTTCTCGTGGATACCGCAAAACTCAGTGATGCCCACGGGTGGACATCAAATACAGTACGAGCTTGAACTATGGGAAGTTCCGGCCAACGCCGATCCCAATGTTACCACGGGCAGCTTGCCTTCCAATCACAGCTATCAACTGCCCATGACCACCCTGATCTGGGGGCCGTCGTACCCGGTGCTTAATCCCGGATCGCACTATGTATGCCGGATTACGGCCAGCGATCCCTCCAACCAGGTGAGTTTTAAGAACCAGGGCCATTCGGAGCCCATCATGTTTCAATATGGTTCGGCCTGTCAAACCCCACTGAACCCTACCCACAGCGAAGTGGAAATCACGCAGGCCCGCATAAGCTGGGTGGCCCGTCCGGGTAGCGAACAGTTCCGGGTGGAGTTCATACCCACCGATGCTGATGTGGGCGAGGAGTGGCGTACCTTCGACACCGTGGGCGAAACAGCCATGATCCGCTCACTGTCGCCCTCTACGGCCT
>NZ_JBSRDC010000041.1:0-30709 GCF_055145285.1 Salinivirga sp.
AACCCTCGCTGGGTCAATTAAAGCGAGGACTTCGCTCAAATAGTTACAAGGGAACTACTCCAGGTCAACTTTCCGTGTGCGTTGGATATTCACCAGGTGACTCTGAGTCACCTGGTGAATGAGCCGACACATTAAAGATACCGGTAACATCATTCCAGCCAAAGCTTCCGGTTGTCGTAGTGTTTTCACCCTGCAACTGCATGTCGCCGGGTGCATGAACATACAAAACTGTTCCACTTTCGTGCACGAATAAGATTCACTTGTACCCATTGCACTTAAGGTGAAGTCCAGGTTAGTGGCTGTTAAAGTGTTGATTTTATTGGTGACGTCAACTCCGAGATTGTACTTAAATGACTTTCCGTCGAAGGTGTATTCAAAGGTAAAAGATGTAGGATAGCCATTACTGTATGTCTTTATTTCATATTCAGTTTCGGTAAAGATCTGGAAGGCTGAGTCGTTATCTTCTTCTGCAGGGTCAGGCGTGATTTGTTTCCATGTGCCGTATAGGTCTGTTTGGTCATAGGTTTTTTCGTCTTCTTTTTCGCAAGCTGCAATTGCGAAAATCAGGGTTAGAAGTATTAAAACTGTTTTTTTCATGTTATTTGTTTTAGTGTTGAGTGGCTCAATTTTATTAATGCCACATTGGTTAAATTTTTATATTAACAGTTGCAAAGCTACTAATTAAATCTTACGGTCAATTCTGCCGGACTTCTAAGTGAACTATTAACTAACCCATAATCCATTTTTTCTTTGACCGTATTATAAGCATTGCCAATAAATATGCCATGGCGCCGGTAACAAGTGCAAAATTATATCCAAAATTAAAAGCTACAAGCATAATTGCGGTTGACCCTAAAACTGAGGCTGCTCCATTGATGGCAAATCCCCAGTCAATTAAATCTCCAACTCTTTGTGTGCCTTTTGGAAATGGCATGCCCATAAAAAAACCCAAAGGCAGGATAATTAAAATTGTAATGAGTATGCGCCCGAACATGGGAAGATAGTCCACTGCATCAAGTAAATATTCGAATAAAAATACATCGCATAAAACCCATAATATAATACCTGCAAAGGGTATTACAGATTTAAATTTTCGGGAAAAACGACTACCTATGCCTGATGCAAGAAGTAATGTAAATAGAATTGTGACAAAAGTATAGGACCCCGGACCAATGAAACGGGTGTATTTTTGAATGAGAATAACCTCAATTGCCATAAAGGCTGCACCTATTAAAAAGAAGAAGCTCCAGCCGTTAAAGTTTAGTTTGCGGCCTTTTTTGAAAAAAGGAATAAGGTTAATGGGGATGACTATAAGTCCTACAACCAGCAGAATTATTAATATAAGTAACTTTGCCAATGGAAAGCCTTTGAACTCATAAGGCGATATTTTGTCGAGTTTGTGGATATCAAAATTTTTCCATAATCCCATTTGAGCTGCAAACGGTTTGTTGTCTGTTGTGGGCGAAAGGTCTGTTGGTACGGTGTCCTGAATGTTTTTCCAGCCATGTTTTATCACTTGTGCAACTAAATTATTTTGGAGAGAGTCAGGCGGGTTGGGATAATGTTGTGTTAAATATGGATTTGGTCCTTCAGTCGTAGAAGCGAACGCATTTTCAATAATATTTTTATTTAATGGTTGCTTGCCAATGAGCATCATTTTGCGCCGGCCTGGGTAAGAATGGAAAACAGCGATGTGCGATTCAGGTTGGTGGACACCTTTGTTTTCAAGCGCCTGTATTATTGCTGTAGTTAGCCGGGGAATATAAAATTGATGGTCGAGGAGCATGATGCCGTCTTCAGTCATGGCATCGTAATAATGTTCGAAAGCTTCCTGCGTAAAAAGGTAGTTTTCAGCCAGGGCAAAGGCACCTGATGCCAGCGATGCAAATGTGTTGGAACTTAGTGAATAGATGATATCGAATTTGTTTTTGAATTGCCTTACATATGCCCGGCTATCTTCAGTAATAACTTTTACATTATTGTGGCTGTAAATTTTTCCTGTGAAATCATGGAGAAACCCGGTTTTCATCAAATCATTCAGGTGCGGTACAACTTCAACAGCGTGAATTTCAGTTGCTCCGGAATTGAGTGCATTCAGTACATCGCCCCCGCCACCGGCACCCAGCGCCAGAAATGTGCACGAGTCGTATCTTTCAACCATGTATGGCATCGGATAACCGGGGTATTTTTTGAGACTATCAGGTTTGTTGTAAACGCCGTCAAAACCAATTGTGGGTGCATGGGCTGCGTTGTCAATTACCGAATAATAAAAATCATCGCTTCGTTTTAATACCTTTAGCTGAGCCATAGCATCCCAATGCTGATAGATTAACTCAAATCGTTCTTCTCTCTGTTTGTTGAGCCATGTTTCCGCCTTTGGTAAAAGAATAAATAGCGCAGCAATCATCATGGCGGGTATGGTTTTTTTCCATTTTTCGGCGTAAATAATGGCAGCTATTAGGGCCGGAATGCTGACCAGAAAAGCTGTTTTCTGAACTTCAATCAGGTTCATAAGAAATACAGCAACTACAACTCCAAGCCCGGAACCAATCAAATCTGACATATAGATTTTTGGCATTTCTGCGTGATTAATTTTGAATATTAAGCCTAATGCCATACCACCGAAAAGGAATGAGATACTTAGTATGAGAATTACCAGTGCAATTTTTGCGGACATTATCCAGCTGCCAAATATCTCCGTGAAATTGAGGTCAAATTGTAAGACTGATACAGGCCCGGCAATTGAGATAACTGCCCCAAGGGTGAGGTATACCCACAGGTGTTTTACTGAACTCAACTTTGGAAATATTCTTATAATTAGCGCACCGAGCCCCAGTCCCAGAATTGATAATGATAAGACCAGAAAAGCAAAAGTGTAAAAATACTCGGCAGAAAAAATTCGGGTCCATAATATTTCCAGTCCAATGAATGAACTGGCAATAAGCCCTGCAGTTACAGCAGGTTTAATGGTTTTCGTGATTGGTTTTTTTGATTTTGGAGTTTTTTTCATTTTCAAGGGTTTTAAGGGTTTAATTAACCGTAACCACAAATATGCCATATGTTGTAAATCCCAGATATTCAGCTGTTTTAATTTCTTTTGTTTTCCGCATGTACTTATAATACGTTTTTAAAACGAACATCTTTGTCCGCAGACGAGCACTTGCTGATAATCTGTGATTTGTAATTTGCTATTCCCGCACGTTGTGTAATTGGCACTATTTTAGTAGCTTATGGGGGCTGTACGTTTTCTGTTTTATTAATTTCAATAAAACCATAAAAAATCAGTCAGAATATTTTTGAACTTGAAAAACATTCTCTATTTTTGCAGCCGCAATGTTTCAGAATAATTCGTTGCAAAGCAATGGCCCGTTCGTCTAGGGGTTAGGACGCCAGGTTTTCATCCTGGTAACAGGAGTTCGATTCTCCTACGGGCTACTATAATTTGAAGAGTAAAAATAAACAGAATGGCAAATCATTTATCAGCAAAAAAGAGAATCAGGCAGAACAGTGTGAGAAGATTGCATAATCGTTATTACGCTCGTACAACCCGTAATGCAGTGCGTCAATTACAAGCAACTACAGATAAAGCAACTGCTGAAGAAATGCTACCTAAAGTTGTAGCAATGGTGGATAAGCTTGCACACAAGAACCAGATTCATAAAAATAAGGCTGCTAATCTGAAGTCGAATATCACAAAGCACGTTAACGCTTTGTCATAATCGGCAGGTAGCATCTTATATATTCAAGATGGCCCGTTCGTCTAGGGGTTAGGACGCCAGGTTTTCATCCTGGTAACAGGAGTTCGATTCTCCTACGGGCTACTTTATTTTTTATCCCCCCCTTTTACTTTCTACGAAAACTTTTTAACTTCAAGGCATGAAAGAGAAGAAATCTTTTATGCCTATAACCAGTTGGGCCGAAAGCGACCGCCCTCGCGAAAAATTACTCAATAAGGGTGTTGGCGTGTTATCAGATGCCGAACTTATTGCCATTTTGCTGGGCTCCGGCTCGCGCAATGAAAGTGCGGTAGAATTGGCCAAAAGAATATTGCATCAGGCCGAGAACAGCTTTCATAAACTTGCTCGTTATACCCCTGTAGAATTTACCAGGTTTCAGGGGGTTGGTGAAGCAAAAGCTGTTACACTTGTTGCGGCTATGGAAATTGCCAGGCGCCGCAGCGAAAGGCAATCTGATCAGGCTATTTTGATACGTAGCAGCACCGATGCTTTTGAACTCATGTTTCCGCAACTTTCTGATTTGAATCATGAAGAATTTTGGGTGATTTTTTTACATCAATCCAATAAAGTTATTGCCCGGAAAAAAGTTAGCCAGGGCGGTATAGCTGGCACGGTTACAGATGTGCGCATTATTTTAAAAGAAGCATTGTTGGTTTCTGCTCCAGCCATAATTTTGGCTCACAATCATCCTTCAGGTAATCTGGATCCCAGTCAGGCCGATATCAATATTACACGAAAGATTAAGCAGGCAGCCGAAATGGTTGATATAAAGGTGTTGGATCATGTGATCATTGGCAATCAAAAGTATTATAGCTTTGCGGATGAAGGCCAGCTATAGGTCAGGTAAACATGTAATCCCCATCGCCGTCATGGATGTAATGGTCATCAATATTACTTATGTCAAAAGTTGAATAAATCCCCATTTTGTATTTTTTGCTTACAATAAATGGTTTTCGCAGTTTTGATATTTGCCGGCTAATTTCCGAATCCATCAACGAGAAAGTTTTCATCCGATTGGTATAACACAAGTTTATAATAGACTTTGCCGCAAGATGCGGATTGTTTTTAGCATAATTGTAGAGCAGCTTTAAATGGTTATCGCGGGACGACAAAATCAATCGACCTGTAATTTGTTTGTTTTTTTGAATCGTCAGATACCAAATTTTATGGGCGGGCTCATACAAAGAAAAGGGATAATTAACTGATTTAAATTTCTCATTATCAATAAGCCAGGGGTGTTTTTCCGCCCATCTGAATTCCTGTACCGAACGTGCAAATAAACCAGCAGGCCTATTGCCTTTGGCAAAAAAGTCGGCGGGCAGCTGATTGCTCATTTTTATGGAGAAGTCCTTGAGCTGATACGGACGAAATAGCGCTTTTTTTACTAAAAAGCTGATTTTAAGTATGAAATTAATGATTGGTGTAACGGGCTTTATCCACTTGTAATATTTTCTGTTTTTAAGCAAGGTGCGCACATCAATATCTGCATAAAAACGTGTTCTTGTCCTGTCTAGTAGTGTTTTAAAATATGATGTTTTGTTGTACAGAAGGTGCGATTCTCTGGCAAAATTTGTGTACATCAGCTTGTGTTGCCAGTCTTCGTATGCTTCATCCAAAATTACTTTAGAGTACCCTTTTCTGCGGTTTTCTGGGTCAATCCAGTTTCCGCTGCACCAACCAAATTTTATTTCATTGTTTTCGGTTTTAACTAAATCAGGTAGTATTGTTCTGAATCCGATGAGCTGATTATTTTTGACAAGCATATAAATAACCGGATCTGAGGCTAAGGCTCTGGGGTTGTGAAAGTAAGATTTAGCCCTTGGTTCAGATATGGGCTTTACATTCAGTGAATTATACAGTTTGCTGTCGATAAAGTCCGGAATTTCTTCGACGGTAACTTTTTTTATTGTCAGGTTTTCATTTATCTGTTTCTCAATCATCTCTTTCCGCAGTGTTTTTGTTCATTAGCCCTCTAATCCGAAAGTAAAAATGCTCATATTTAAGGATCCTGGATGCATGCTGGTAATGTTTTTTTTCCATGGGGATGCGCTGTAAATGATTGGGGAAGTTATCATGCTTTAGTCCTGCTGTTCCGAAAGAAATGTCTATCAGGTTTTCTGTATGTATTTTTTGAAGTAGCGCATTGCCTACCCCGTAATCTGTAAATGGAAAGGCAAACGCTTTTGCCGATGGATTGAAGTGTTTTTCGACCCATTGCATGCTCTCTTTTACCTGCCTGTATTGTTCTTCAGGTTCAATATTGTAAAACTCAGGATGATCCATGCTGTGCGCCCCTATGGTGAAGCCTTCTCTATTAAGCTGCTTGAGCTCATGCATGCCCATGTAAATAGCAGTATTTTTTATGTTGTTTTCCAAAATGCTTTCCTTTACTTCGGTTTGTTTAAATAAAGAGGCTTTATTGGGATAAGTTTTTAATTCTTCTGATAATTTCAATTTCTGCTTTTTTGCCATGTCAAATATAAAGCGATGAAAAAGGTCGCTATTGTCCACAAATGAAGGATTGATGAAAAATGTTGCCGGAATACCTTTACGCAGAAGTATTGGCGCTATGTTATTGCTACATGATTTCATGCCATCGTCAAAAGAAATATGCATGGCATTTTGGGGTATGTTTTGTTGGTTTTTAAGGTCATTAAGTCCTATTGGCTCGTAATGTTTTAGCAAGAAATCAAGGTCTTTTTCAAATTGTTGCTCATTTTTAACCCGATACCCGCCAATATATTGAGGTTGTTTCTTTTCAACTGTATGATAAAACGGAAGCAGCGTGGGGTATTTCCCTTTTTTGAGGTAATTAAAGGGGAGAAAACGTGCTGCGCTGAAAATGATATTTTTTATCGAGTTTCTCACAGGTTTGTGTTTATTAGGTTGGTCTTAGGTAATTTACCAGGCCTTTTATGAGAAAAGGCAACCGGTTTTGTTTAATTATAAAGTAATGTTCAGTTTGGGCGCCAAATCCTCTAAAAAATCTAGCCACTCCGGGTATTGATGAGCCCTCGAAATCAAGGGTTTTGTTTTGCCCGCTATGCTGTTGCAGGAAGTAGTCAAAAATAGCATACATAGCCCTGACTTCTTTGCCTTTAAATGTTGATACGCCGTTGATATATGTGATCCTGTGCCAATCATGAATGTAAGCTGCCGCTGCGCAGAGCTCATTATGTTGATCATAGGCACCAATTAACTCAAGCATATTCCTGTCACGTGTTTTTAATAGAATGAGCTTGAGTATAGCAAGGAGTTTTTCATTGATAAATTTCCCGGAAGCTGATTTTTTTAGTTGTATATATTGGTCAATTGTAACATGAGGGTTTATAACAACATTTTTTACCGCTTTGTTGGTGTATCTTTTTGTGTGTTTGTTATATGCTGTCCTTAACTTTTGGTAGGGTGCATTCAGGGCAAGTAAGTGATTGTATTTTAGAACAGTCTCAAATGTTTCTGGTTCAGGGTTTTGGCTATTCAGGGCAATTTGTATGTAGCGGGCCTCTTTTGAGAGTTTGTCCGTAAAGAGGTTCGTAATTTCCTGAGTGGGTATTGGGAAAATTCCGGGTTGTTGTGCATAAGCGGGTTGAAGTATGTATTTAATTCCCCATTTTTTTGATAAAAAAACAGGCATAACATATTCATATGCTCCATAGATTAATCCCAGCCAGTCAGGGAAAACAATGTCGAGATACCAGCTAAAAGCATATACCCTGCTATTGGGAGCTTTCTGAACACATGCATCCCACTTCTTCAGTTCGATATCACTATTATGTACAAGAATTAATTCTCTCATATTTCTGGAATGTTTTTCCGCATTATTTTGTTAAAGTTCAATATTTACGGAAAACTCAAATTTACAAATGTTTCAGAAACTTTAGGTTTTTTAACCTAAATAACCTTTAACCGAAATTTTCTTTGTGACTCAATGTGTTTACATGTTGCTAAAAATGAATTGTTTTGCTATTTTTGTCTGGTTGTTTTTTTGAAGTGATGTTGTAATAAATGCTTCACAGCCCTGATAAAATGAATAAACCCTTTGGCAGAGTCTTTGTGTTTTAGCATGTTGCTCTGCCAAAACAAAAAATCAATTGAATGAAAGTCGTCAATTTAGGGGAAACTGATTCGATCTTTAATCAGTTTTTATACGAAATGCGCCACAACCAGATTCAGCAAGACAGTATGCGTTTTAGGAAAAATATGCAACGCGCTGGTGAACTCATGGCTTATGAAATAAGTAAGCAATTAAAGTATGAAACCAAAGAAGTAACAACTTCGTTAGGTGCAGCCAATACCCGGGTGCTGGCCGATCAGCTGGTATTGGCTACAATTCTAAGAGCCGGTTTGCCTATGCAGGATGGAATGTTGCAAATGTTTGATCGTGCCGAGAATGCATTTGTTTCTGCTTATCGTAAATATGAGCAAGGAGACGATTTTCATATTGAGTTCGAACATTTTTCGGCACCCCGACTCGAGGATAAGATTATGATTTTGGCCGATCCAATGATGGCTACAGGTTCTTCAATGGAACTTTCTTACAAAGGGCTTTTACAAAATGGAACCCCAAAACATACACATATTGCTACAATTATTGCATCTCGTGAAGGTGTAGATTTTATTCAGAATAACCTATCCGACGAGGACGTTACTTTATGGGTTGGTGCCATTGATGACGAACTTACATCTAAATCATACATAGTACCCGGACTTGGTGATGCAGGCGATTTAGCTTTTGGAAGTAAGTCAGATTGATGTTTATACCTATCTAAAACTAAAATTGCTGAGTTTTGGAGTACGTATTAATCTTTTTGCTTAGCACTGTTAAGTTTGCAATGACATTTCCCATTGCAGTATTTGCTAAAGGCCTAACTCCTCCAATGGTATATTTAATAACTTCACTGGGAGGTGTTTCGGGTGCTACATTTTTTGTTTATGTGTGGGGACAGTTAGTGAAATTTCTGCGCAGAAAAGATATGGTGCCGTTCCGGCAAAGGAAACCGGTTTTTTCTAAACGTTCCAGAAGGCTGGCTTATATTAAAAGTAAATATGGATTTTGGGGACTTGTAATATTAACACCCGTTCTTTTTTCTATTCCACTTGGAGCACTAATACTAGCGGCATATTATCCGAATAAAAGGAGAATTGTAAAGTGTTTAGCGATAACCATAGCTTGTTGGTCGCTTATAATGGTTGTGGTATTGTTTACTTTCAGAGAGTGGTTAATGCAGTTTTTTTAAGTTTTTTACTTGGTGATACTTTGGATGATAGCTGTAACAGGACTTTTGTCGGGGCAATTCTTTTTTAATTCCGCGATAGTTTTAAGTAATACCGGATGTTTGTATTCGGGTAATATTTCATACAGCGGCTCCAGGGTAAACCGTCTTTCGTGAATTTTTGGATGAGGAACTTTCAACCGATCTTCGTCAATAATCTGCTCATTGAAAAATAAAATGTCGATGTCCAGTGTTCTGGACTCATAATTAGCACTTTTGCTAAGTTTGCGTCCCGCTTTTTTTTCAATTTTTTGTGCAAGGTCAAGTACTTGTAGAGGTGCCAAAGAAGTGCTTGTTATAATTACCTGATTGATGAAGCTTTCTCCCTCAAAACCCCAGGCCTCAGACTCATAGTGCTTACTTTTGCCTTTGATTTTAATGCCTGATTTTTTTAGCTCCGCTATGGCGAATTCTAAATTTGCAGAGCGCATTCCGAGGTTAGAACCCAGAAGTAGAATTACTTTATTTGAAATTTTTTTGTGAAACATGGGAGTGCTTTAATATGTGACCCAATTTTGTTTATGTTCGGTTATGGTACAAAAATCATACGGTTTACGTATTAGAAGTATAGAAGTTTTAAAAATTGATAATTTTGTCAGTTATTGATTCTAAAATTAATAAATTTGAACTAAACTAAATTAAAACAAATCAATATGAAAAGTTTTCTGAAATATTTTTTGGCTTCTTTTTTAGCCTTTTTAATTGCTACGGTTGTTGGCGTATTTATTCTTATTGGGTCAATCAGCTCTCTAATAGATACGGAGAAAGTTGTGACAGTTAAACCCAACAGTGTATTGAAAATAACACTCGATAAACCAATAATGGATCGTGCCCCTAAAAACCCATTTGAGAATTTTAACCCCATGAGTTTTAAAACTGAGTCGTCGAGCAGTTTAAGTCAGATTCTGGAGAATATTGACCGGGCAAAGAAAGATTCCAAAATAAAAGGAGTATTTCTGTATCTTGATAATGTTATTGCCGGTTCCGCTACGGTAACAGAAATTCGTAATGCACTCGAAAGTTTTAAAGATAGTGGGAAATTTATAGTTAGTTACGGGAACTATTATTCTCAGAAGGCTTATTACCTGGCCACAGTGGCAGATAAGGTATACGTAAATCCTGAAGGGATGGTGGGTATGCAGGGACTTACTTCTCAGGTTATGTTTTTTAAGAAAACTATGAAGAAAATTGGCGTAGATCCCCAGGTTATTCGTCACGGTAAGTACAAGAGTGCCGTAGAGCCGTTCCTTGATAACAAGATGAGCGAGGCAAACAGAGAGCAAATTTCTGCTTATTTGGGTTCGTTGTGGAATGAGATATTAATGAAAGTAGGACCATCGCGCAATGTTGAGGTTGATGAGTTGCAAAGAATTGCTGATGAGATGTTAATAACCGATGTGGATGATGTTGTAAAATATAACCTTGCAGATGGAGCGAGATACTACGATCAGGTAATAGATGAGTTAAAAACAAAAACCGGCACAGAAGATGATAAAAAGCTTGCTATGGTTACAATGGGTGATTATACATATGCACCCAAAGCAAAGAAAGATAAGCTGATTTCTAAGATAGATAAAATTGCCGTTGTTTATGCGCAGGGCCAGATTGGTGCCGGTAAAGGCAGTGTGAGTGAAATTGGAACGGAAAATGTTGCTAAAGCTTTGCGGCAGGTACGCGACGATGATAAAATAAAAGCTGTTGTATTACGTGTGAATAGTCCTGGTGGCAGCGCACTTACCTCTGAAATTATATTCCGTGAAGTACAACTTGTAAAGGAGAAAAAGCCTGTTATTGTGTCAATGGGTGATGTCGCTGCCAGTGGTGGTTATTACATAAGTTGCATGGCCGATACAATTGTTGCAAGCCCCAATACCATTACCGGATCCATTGGTGTGTTTGGATTGATTTTTCAGGCCCAGGAGCTTGTGGAAGAGAAAATTGGGATTAATGTTGAAACCGTTAATACTGCAAAACATGCAGACATGGGTTCGCCATTCAGACCACTTGACAACAAGGAACGTACAGTCCTAAAAAAATCTATCGAAGATATTTACCAAACATTTATTGGTCATGTTGCGGCAGGTAGAAATATGACGAAAGAACAAGTTGATGAGGTTGCCCAGGGACGCGTATGGAGCGGTCGCGATGCCAAAGAGAACGGACTTGTTGATGTGCTTGGGGGATTAGATGATGCTGTTGAGATTGCTGCAGAGCGTGCAGGAATTGAAGACTACATAATCAAAGATTTGCCCAAACAAAAAGATCCGTTACAGCAAATGCTGAAAGAATTTGGCGAGAATGCTTCATTGCAGGAGATTTTCCTTGAAAATACACGTCTTAATCCCTACCTGGAGCATTTGAAAAATCTCAAGCAGATGAAAGGCGTACAAATGCGTTTACCCTACGATATTATTATTGAGTAAACAATATAGAGAAACCAGAAAAGCACGATCAGGTTGGTCGTGCTTTTTTTTAGAATTCTATCTTAAGCTGAGCTCTGATTCCGAACTTTGGTATCCTTGTGTAATTTTCTACATCATCGGGTCTTTCCAAATAGGTTAAGCGCCACATGGCATCGATTCTAAAAAGCCTGAGAATGTTTTCAATACCTACACTTGCCTCCATGTAAGGCTCTTTGAGCCCTCTTAGATTATCCGGGAAAATCATAACATCGCGATTGCGTTCACTTACACGACCAATGAGTGCTTTTGCTGCGATAACTTCCCGCCACTTAAGCTTTCTGAAAAGGGGGATTTTGTTCAGGAAAAAGCCATCGAAATGGTGCTCGGCCAGAACGCTAACATAACGGTCGCTTACAAATTCATAGTAGTTCATCATGTTAAAAGCGTAATCATCATAAGCATAGGTTTCATTTCCTTCGTGGATTTGTAGCAGTGGGTAAGGTGCGGTGCCAATGTAATAACCTGCATCGATAATGTAGCGAAAACGACCAAATGGGTTGATGTTGAACTTGTGGTCGATGCTCATGTGTAGCTTATAATATTCGTGCTTGCTTTTTAACACATTGGGTAAGCCAATAATAAAGTCAAGGTTTAGAATGGGATATTTTGTTCCCAGGCTTACGCGCTCGAATTCGCCCATGAGGAACTTTTCGTTGTATGCAAATCGGGTGTTGAGTTTAATCTCGGTGCTTGATACCTGGCTATGCGTAGTCGTATCTGCATTACTGACTGTTTGAAAAGGGACATATTCGGTTCCAAAGATTCTTCGCGTATTGACATTTAATGTAGTGGAAAAGCCCTGATACCATTCATGCTCATAAAAAACATCGGCTTCGTTGACCATTGTGAGTTTTTTATTGTAGGTACGTCTCAGGAAGGAAGCCAGAATATTATCCTGAGTAAATGCATTTTGGCTTATACCCAATTGTTCCATATCATGTTTTATATTGAAACCAGTTGAGCGTCTTGGGTTTTTGTTTATCATGTACAGCATGCCCAATGCTCCTTTAAAGCGCTCGTCTTTTTCTCCATATGCCAGATGTCCGGTAAACATTACTTTTGTACTAAAATCGTTGCTGGTTCTGCCTCCAAACCTGAACCGATGCCCTTCAATAGCATTGAAACTATATAATTTGTAGTAGGGACCAATTTCCCAAAATCCTACTACGTAGTGGCCGGTAATAAGTGTATTAATTACATCAACCCAGGTACGGAAAATGGGAACCTGTTTAATGGAATCCACCATTTGGTATATGTTATTTTCTTTCTCTGTGAGGTTTTCATGCCGTTTGCCTTGCCAAAAACCGGTGGTCTTCTCATTGACGCTATCTTTTGTAAGGGTCTCTTGTGCAACTTGTGGGTTGAAAAAATCTGCCGGAATATCAATGTTAAGTTTTACATCCCGATATGATGTGGTTTTACGGCCAAAAATTCCGGTTGTTTTATCTGCGATATTAAAATCAACGAAATAGTGCTCTCTTTCCAAGAACCAGAGCGAGTCTTGTACCTTTTGATATTCCATCTCAGCGTAAAGGTCATTGACAAAGTTAATGTTGGCTTCTTCTGCAATTCTTATGTTGACTTTTTTAATAGCATAAGTTGTGTCGTGTACCCAAAAGTCTCCTGTAAAAGTGGGTTCTTGTTTGCGTTTGGGTTGAAAAGATATCTGGTAACACCAGTTGTTATCGAAGTACATAGAGTCTACCAGGTAGTACTTGTAGTATAGTTTACCAAAGCTTGCAATTGGGCTTACAAAACCTTTCCCAAATAAATTTATGAAGTTTTCGTAGATGTTGGCTTGCAGGTACATTTGGCCGGTAAATTCTGAGATTTTTTCATTTTTCACACCGGAAATATTACTTCCATGTATGACTTCCTTCTCTTTTTTAGGTGTTTTCTGGAAATAGAAGTCAGAAAGGGTTTCAGTTATAAACACCGGCAAATAACTTTTTCCTGTAACCGCACTGGTGTCTACATAATCAAATACAAATTGAAATTGGTTAAAAAGGCGATTTTTTTTAAAGTTCTCATCAACATTGCTGATGTCGATTTCCATCTTATTATAAACTTCGTAGCTGTATGTGTCGTAGCGCTCAATATTGTTTTTTTCCCGGTTTTCGTCAATTTTGCGGAGTAAAACGTGCGCAGGGTTTTCACCGGGTACTACTACCACTTCATCGAGTTGTACACTGCTGGGCTGGAGCGAGGTGTTTATGAACTGGAAGGTGTTTTCCTGAATCGAGAAGGCTTCCCGTTTGTAACCCACGTAAGAAAATACAACGGAATCGACAGGTTTTTTGGTTTCCAGGAAATATTTACCGTTAAAATCAGTAATTACCCCTACCGTAGTTCCTTTATAAGAGACATTAACAAAAGGAAGGGGTTCTCCTGTTTCTGCATCTTTTACCACACCTCTTACTTTGGTTTGACCAAATGCATTATGTAACAATAGTAGTGTTAGTATGATGAATATGACAAGAGACTTTTGCTTCATGCCTTGTTTTTTCTCAATTGGAAATTTTTACCAAGGTATAAATTTTTGACCTTTTCATCAGTAGCGAGCTCTTCTGCTGAGCCTTTTTTTAGTATTGAGCCCTCGAAAAGGAGGTAAGCTCTGTCGGTTATGGAGAGGGTTTCGTGTACATTGTGGTCTGTGATGAGTATTCCAATGTTTTTTTCTCTGAGCTTGAAAACAATCTCCTGTATATCCTCAACAGCAATAGGGTCTACGCCCGCAAATGGTTCATCAAGCAAAATAAATGAGGGCTTTAGTGCCAGAGCTCTTGCAATTTCAGTTCTTCGGCGTTCACCTCCCGAAAGCTGAATACCCAGATTTTTCCTTCGCTGTGCCAGGTTGAATTCATCCAGCAGGCTTTCAAGTCTGTCATTACGCTCTTCTTTATCGTACCCGGCCATTTCCATTACAGACATAATATTGTCTTCAACGGTCATCTTTCTAAATATAGACGCTTCCTGGGCGAGGTATCCAATGCCCATTTTCGCACGATGATATACGGGTTCGCCTGTAATATCTTCATCGTCAAGATATATTTTGCCTGCATTTGGCGTAATTAAGCCTACAATCATGTAAAAAGAAGTTGTTTTTCCGGCACCGTTAGGGCCAAGCAGTCCCACAATTTCTCCTTGCTTAACTTCGATAGATACCCCTTTTACGACAGTTCTATTTCGATATTTTTTTACAATATTTTTGGTGTGTAATTTTTTCATCTTTATTGTTTATTTTAAGTGGGCAAAGATACATTCATTTTTATGGTTTCCTGAACGTGTGCTATCATTCCTTAATATTTGGATGATGCAAATATTCCCATTAATATTTCTATAGTAACTTTTTCTAACTAAATTTGTTAAATACTATGGTCATGAAAAACAAAAATAGGTGATTTTAGTATTGTGAGAAAAATATTATTGTTTATTTTTAAATAAAAAAGATATGGAAAGCACGTACATACTCATAGGTCTTGGAGTTATTTTTGTTTTGGTTGTTTTTTTGTTGTTCGAAATTTTCAGGTTAAAACGCAAACTAAGGGAAGCAGAAGTTGATACACTTGAACAAATTAACCTGACTATAAAGAGCCTCGATACAGAGGTTCAGCAACTTAAAAAAGAGGTCTATAAAACTATCGACGAAAAGTAGTTAATTGAATTTTATAGATTGAACAGGTCTGATTCTGGCTATTAGCAGACTGGGAAATAGCATCATGGCCAGGTTTACTACAAATGCACCAGCATTAAGCAAGGCGAAATAGGTCCAGTTAAAATTTATGGGTACTTCTGAAAGGTAGTAACTGTCGGGGTCAAGCGATACTAACCCAAATTCTTGTTGCAAATAGCAAATACTTAACCCAATAATATTGCCCCACAACATTCCTTTACCTATAATTTTGGCAGCATTAATCATAAATATTTTTATGATTTGGCTGTCTGTTGCACCCATGGCTTTGAATAACCCAATCTGATTGGTTTTTTCTAAAATGTTAATTAGTAGACCGGTAATCATATTAATTCCGGCCACAAGTGTAATCAGAATTAAAATTACCCAAACGTTCATATTTTGTAGTTGCAACCAGTCATAAATCTGCGGACTCATTTCAAGCGTTGTAATTGTCCGTAAAGATTCGTTTTCAGCGTTGAATTCAAGTGCTACGCGCGAACTAATCTTTTGTCCGGTTTTTTCAACCTGTTCAAATTCTTCCACCATTATTTCAAACCCACTATATTGGTCCGATTCCCAATTGTTAAGTTTTTGCAAATGCCTAAGGTCTACCAAAGCATAAAGCTCATCGAATGTTTTGAGGTTTGTTTGATAAATACCACTTAGGGTGAAAGGTCTCAGTCTAATTGGTTTTTGCATGAAAAACATGTTAACCGGGTCGCCAATCTGAAGGTTAAGTCTGTTCGCAATATATGCGGAAAGTAAAATGCCGTTGCTTTTTATTGTTGTATCCAGTTTTGGAGCCTTGCCGCTGATAAGGTAATTGTTGAAAAACGACCAGCTGTATGTGCTGTCAACCCCTTTTAATACAATGGCCTCAATTTCATCATCCTTTTTTATTACGCCCGGTTTGGTTATGAATGGGTGCATGCTGCTTACTCCTTCATAATGCGCAATTTCATCAAGATATTTCCAGTTATCGTCTATGGGCTTATATTCGTAAGACCGGTTCAGGTCTCTATTGACTAGTTGGATATGAGCGCTAAATCCGGTTACTTTTTCGCGTATTTGATTCTTAAAGCCTGTGATTATTGCAACAGCCGTAATCATTACAACCATACCCAGAATAATTCCAAATACCGCAACCCTCATCATGGGTTTGGACCATAATTGCTCCGTCTTTTTGTTGGCGCTGTTATACCTTTTGGCTATGTATCGGGAAAAATTCATTGTTGCTTTTTACTGTTCAAAGTAAATTTTTGTCGTTACTTTGTTAGCGATTAATAATTAATGATTATGTAAGCATTGCAAAATATTTTGTACTATTGCTTATTCAAATATTTTGGTATGTACAAAAATAGTTTAATCGTTGGGATTGGCCTTTTTTTTCTGTCTCTTTTTAATGGTTTTGGCCAGGAAATAGTTCCTGCAGCACATCGTGTTAATGAGTACCTCCCAATTCTGCAACACAAATCCATTGGTGTAGTAGCGAATCATACCAGTATTATTGAAAGAACTCATCTGGTTGATTCACTTCTTGGTATGGGTGTCGACATAAAATATATTTTTTCTCCCGAGCACGGTTTTAGAGGAAATAAAGATGCGGGTAAGCTTATTTCAAATTCTACCGACAGCATTACAGGTTTACCCGTAATTTCTTTGTATGGAAGTCAGAAAAAACCTGCCGACCATTATTTTCGCAATATTGAACTTATGGTATTCGACCTGCAGGATGTGGGAGTGAGGTTTTATACCTATATATCGACGCTGCACTATGTAATGGAAGCATGTGCCGAAAATAATACACCGCTGTTGTTACTTGATCGGCCCAATCCGAACGGATATTATGTTGATGGCCCCGTACTTAACCCGACTTATAGCTCATTTGTGGGATTGCACCCTATTCCTGTTGTGTATGGAATGACCATTGGCGAGTTGGCACTCATGATTAATGGTCAGATGTGGATAAATGAAACATGCGACTTGACGGTAATTGAATGCGATGAATATTCACATAAAGATTTATATGATTTGCCAGTAGCTCCATCTCCCAATTTGCCCAATATGCAAGCGGTCTATTTATATCCTTCTTTGGGTTTTTTCGAAGGTACTGTTATGAGTGTAGGGCGTGGTACGCACTTTCCTTTCCAGGTATATGGCCACCCGGATTACAGCAATAAAGATTTTTATTTTGTTCCATTACCCTCTGTTGGCGCGAGCACCCCAAAGTATAACGGACAAAAATGCTTCGGTCTTAATTTTGCGGAGCTGATGCAATTGGGAAGTGGAACCAAAGGAATTAAACTGGAGTATTTGAAAGATGCCTACCTGAAAACACCTACAGATAAATTTTTCAATAGCTTTTTTAAGCTTCTTGCTGGTACTGCTGAATTACAAGAGAAAATTGAAAAGGGTTTTAGCGTTGAGCAAATAAAAAGCAGCTGGCAGTATGATTTGAATGAGTTTAAAGAAATAAGAAAACAATATTTGCTATATGATGATTTTGAAGAATCAAGGACTAATGATTAAGTCCTTGATTCATGGTGTTTTGGAGTAACTTCTTATCGAAATATTGTTGTTTATAGTTGCATAGATTCTTACTCAAAACAGGCCAAAATCCCTGCATTTTCAGAAATAATAAAACTTTGTATTGAATTTATTATTAATTTGTTTCGTGCTTTTCAGCAGCGCCTAACTATACTCAAAACTTATTTCCGGTTAAAGGAAAAATTGAGTTTTTTACTGCTATTTCCGCTATTGTCATAATATGTTAACCCTCCAGTGTAGTTACCTGTTAAAGTTTGTGGATCGCCCACAGGGTTGTATGTTTCCTGGTCAATTTCCAGTACAGTCAGGCTAAAAGAGATGTCATAAGAAGCACCATCTTTATTCACCATAATTGTTCCTTCAGTAGCCCTGTACATATGATCAGCAGTCCAACTTGAAGCATTCAGATTCACCCATAGTACAGCATAGTCGGCTTTTCCTGCTGAGGGGCTGTAGTTTGTGAACTCGTATGTTCCACTTTCAAAACCAGAAGTTTCGGTATAAAGGTTGAACGTCATCAGGTCGCCTGTCCCTGATTCTTCCTGGTAAGTAAGCCCGGAAGAAGCAAGCGCGATGGTATGTAAATAAATACCAGTGCTATATTCGCCAGAATAATCCAGTACGCCCTGGCTAAACGCAGCTTCTGTGGAGCCTACGCTGGCTGTACCGCTTCCGGTACCATTATTGTTGTCGTCATCGTCATTATCATCACATGCGGTAAATGATAATGCTAAACCTAATATGGCTGTAAATGCTAAGGAAGAAATTTTTTTGTTTTTTTTCATAATGTGTAAAAATTAGTTTGTTTCAATAAAGTTCTGACTTTTTTCACTGAAAAGCAATAATATATTCAATGTTAACAATTGGTTAGGATAGCATAAAAAAACCGCTACCTAAAAATGGCAGCGGCTTTTTTTTGACCATACAAAAAATGAGTCTTCTCTGCTTAAGTACAACCCAAATTGAGCGATTCTCGCTCACGAAAAAGAAATTGTATGGGTTTCACCTCACCTATTCGGTGAAACCCGACAATTTCTAAATCGGGGTTAAACCTAAGTAAAGCGCTTTTTCACTGCGTTCAAACCGCTCAACTTAGGTACAAGAAACCTCTTTTTATGTCGTGCTCTGTTACTGTTTAATCATCAGGTTTTTGTTTGAGAAGCTCTTTTGGGAGACATCGTTATATTGTAATGTTCCACTGTAACTTCCAGTTAAGTCCATTTCTTCTCCAAATATTTCCTCATCAGCCCAATTAGCTTCCTTTACTTTTAGATTGAAAGTAATGTCATAGTTGTTTCCATCAACAGAGGTTGTGATAGAACCGCCTGTTATTATGTAGTAGGCTTCTACTTCATCTGATGCGAAGTTGTAGTTTACAAAGGCCGACCCCTGATCAAATGTTCCAGCTTGTACACTATCGTTGAATGTAAATGTACCACCATTAAATGTGTTAGATGAAGTAAAAGCTTCAATGTAAATCATATTTCCCGATCCGCTATAATTTGTTATATCCAGACCAGAGGAAAATACTGTAATGTCGAAGTTGTGCACTCCTGAATTCCATTCACCGTAATATTCTAATATACCGCTGCTTAGTTCTACTGTGTTTCCTCCAACTGTAAAACTATTGTTACTGCTATTGCTGTTTTCATCCTCGTCGTCTTCGCATGAGGTAAAAACCACTGCTGTTGCCATTAAGCTGATTAAAAGTACCGTAAGTTTGATTCCAAATTGTTTCATAATTATAAAAGTTAGTTTAAAGCAAATTTGGGTATTAATATCCTTAAATACAAAAACAAAAGTGTACTTAACAGATTAATAACGAGGTTTATTGACAGAATAAACCCTTAATAGCTTTGTTTTTGGGAATATAAAAATGGCTGCCCAAAAATTTGGACAGCCATCTCTGTGAGCGTTTTTTGTTTATATTGTTCTCCCAGGATACTGTTTCAGTCCTTCTTCCAGAGCTTCCATGGCATTTTTAAGGTCTTCTTTGTTTAGCACATAAGCAATGCGAACATGGTGCTTGCCTAATTCTGCATCTTCGTAAAAGCCAGAGCCAGGCGCCATCATTACGGTTTGATTTTTATAAGAAAAATCTGACAGCATCCACTGGCAAAATTTATCTGTGTCGTCTACCGGTAATTCTGTAATTGTGTAAAAAGCTCCTTTGGGCATGGGGCAGGTTACACCTTCCATTTTATTTAGTGCTTCTACCATATAATTACGTCGGTCAATGTATTCATTATAAACTTTTTCAAAATACTCTTTCGGCGTATCAATTGAAGCTTCTCCTATTACCTGTCCAAGAGATGGGGGGCTGAGACGTGACTGGGCAAATTTTAATGCTGTAGCCAGCACTTCTTTGTTTTTTGTAACAAATGCTCCAATTCTAACACCACAGGCACTGTAGCGTTTCGAAACAGAATCTACCAAAATGGTATTATCTTCGAGTCCCTTCAGGTTCATTACGGAAAAATGTTCATGACCATCATAGCAAAATTCGCGGTATACTTCGTCAGAGAAAATATATAAATCATGCTTTTTGGCCAGCTCTCCCAATTGTTCAATTTCTTGTTGCGAATACAGATATCCCGTAGGATTGTTAGGATTGCAAATTAAAATAGCTTTGGTTTTCGGCGTAATTGCCTTTTCAAATTCTTCTATTGGAGGTAAGGCAAATCCATCTTTTATGGTAGCATTAATGGGTTTTATTTTTACACCCACTATGTTGGCAAATGCATTATAATTTGCATAAAATGGCTGTGGAATAATTAATTCGTCGCCAGGGTTCATTACTGAATTAAAAGCGAATGTAAGCGCTTCAGATCCGCCTGTAGTGATTAAAAGGTCTGTGTAGTCTACGTCTATTCCAACACTTTTGTAGTAACCTGTTAGCTTTTTGCGGTAACTCTCATTACCAGCTGAATGACTATAGGCAATTACTTTTTCGTCGAAATTTCTCAAGGCTTCAAGTGCCACCTCAGGTGTTGGTATGTCTGGTTGTCCAATGTTGAGATGATACACTTTTTTGCCTTCTTTTTTTGCTTGCTCAGAATATGGAACAAGTTTGCGAATCGGGGAGGCCGGCATGCTTTTGCCTCTATCTGATATTTGTGGCATAATTGATAATTTAGGTATTACTAATACTGTGCATTTTGCGTTGAAAACTACAAATTTAGCAATAGTTTAGGCTTTGTCATGAATTTCCAGCTATTTATAATTATTTTAAATAGCTGGAAATCATTTGGCCCACAATCTTATCTTGCTTAGATATTACAATAAGATTACTATTTTTGTATTCTTTTAGTAAAACACAGTAAACAAATTGATTCAATATGAAGGAGAT
This sequence comes from Salinivirga sp., assembly GCF_055145285.1. Taxonomy (NCBI): domain Bacteria; kingdom Pseudomonadati; phylum Bacteroidota; class Bacteroidia; order Bacteroidales; family Salinivirgaceae; genus Salinivirga; species Salinivirga sp. The sequence continues at coordinate 21,042 of NZ_JBSRDC010000041.1, forward strand.
ACCCACACAGTACAATCCCCTGAACACAGAAGATAAATGGTACAGCTATTGGCTTAAACAAGGTTTTTTTCACTCAGAACCTGATGATCGCGAATCTTATACCGTGGTTATACCGCCACCTAATGTTACTGGTGTTTTACATATGGGCCACATGCTGAATAATACAATTCAGGATGTGTTGGTGCGTCGTGCCCGCATGAAAGGTAAAAATGTTTGTTGGGTACCGGGTACAGATCATGCATCAATTGCCACCGAAGCCAAGGTTGTGAATAAACTCAGGGATGAGGGTATCGATAAACATAGCCTTACGAGAGATGAGTTTCTTAAACATGCCTGGGAATGGAAAGAGAAGCACGGCGGAATAATACTTGACCAGTTGAAAAAGTTAGGTGCCTCCTGCGATTGGAATCGCACGGCGTTTACTATGGACGAGGAGTATTCGCAAAGTGTATTTCAGGTATTTGTCGATTTGTATAAAAAAGGAAAAATTTACCGTGGCGTTCGCATGGTGAACTGGGATCCCAAAGCAAAAACTGCGGTAAGTGATGAAGAGGTAATTTATAAAGAAGAAAAATCAAAGCTTTATTATCTTAAGTACTTTGTCGAAAACAACGAAACTGAATATTTAACCATTGCAACAACCCGGCCTGAAACAATATTGGGCGATACAGCTGTTTGTGTTAATCCTGATGATGAACGATTCAGAAAATTTGTAGGTAAGAAAGTTATAGTGCCACTTGTGAACCGCCCTGTAGAGGTAATAGAAGACGAGTACGTAGATATGGAGTTTGGTACGGGAGCCCTTAAAATTACACCTGCACACGATATTAATGACTATGAAATAGGACAACGCCATAATCTGAAGTCGATTGATATATTTAATGATGACGGTACGCTCAATGAAGCCGCTGAAATATTAGTCGGAACCGACCGTTTCGAGGCCAGGAAAGAAATTATTCCACTGCTGGAGCAGCATGGAAATATGCTTAAAATAGAAGATTATACCAATAAAGTTGGTTATTCTGAACGAACCGATGCCGTTATTGAACCGCGCTTATCAATGCAATGGTTCATGCGCATGAAGGACATTTCTAAGCCGGCTCTTGATGCAGTGATGAATGATGACGTTCAGTTTCACCCGGCCAAATTTAAGAATACGTATCGCCACTGGATGGAAAACATTCAGGATTGGTGTATTTCTCGTCAGCTTTGGTGGGGACATCGTATACCGGCCTGGTATCTTCCAAACAGTAATGATTTTGTCGTTGCTAAAACGGGAGAAGACGCTTTAAAACTTGCTAAAGATAAAACCGGTGATGAAAATTTAACGCTTGAACAGTTGCGGCAAGATGAGGATGTGCTGGATACATGGTTTTCATCGTGGCTGTGGCCTATTTCTGTGTTTAATGGGTTGACCCAACCAAACAATAAGGATATTCAATATTATTACCCGACAAATGATCTTGTAACAGCACCCGAAATTATGTTTTTCTGGGTTGCCCGCATGATTATTGCCGGTTATGAGTATATGGGCAAAAAGCCCTTCGAAAATGTGTATTTTACAGGAATAGTACGCGATCAGCATCGCCGGAAAATGAGTAAATCGCTGGGTAACTCGCCAGATCCTATTAAACTGATGGAGAAATATGGTGCCGATGGAGTTCGGGTAGGTATGTTGCTATGTTCCCCTGCTGGCGGTGATTTGCTTTTCGATGAATCACTACCAGAGCAGGGTCGAAATTTTGCCAACAAGATTTGGAATGCTTTCCGACTTGTGAAAAATTGGGAAGTAGATAATAACCTTGAGCAACCGGAAGCCTCCAAAATGGCTACTGCCTGGTTCGATGCCAAACTTAATGAAACAACCAGAAAGCTTGATCAGCAATTTGAACAATTCCGCTTAAGTGAGGCGCTAATGACTGTTTATAAGCTTTTTTGGGATGAGTTTTCGTCCTGGTTCCTTGAAGCCATTAAGCCGGCTTATCAGCAGCCTATTGATAGCAAAACAATGTCTGAAACCATTGTGCTTTTTGACCGTTTGCTACATATCCTGCATCCGTTTATGCCGTTTATCACAGAAGAAATTTGGCACTACCTTGAAGATAGGGCAGATGGTGAATCATTGATGGTGACACCCGCAAGACCCGCAGGAGAATTCAATGTTAAAGACCTCGACCTTTTTGAGCAAGCCAAAGAAGTGGTAGCAGGTGTGCGTAAAGTGCGTAAAGAGAAAACCCTGCCCATGAAAGAAGATTTGAATTTGTTTGTGAATAAGGGAGATGACTCATGGCCGGAAGCATACGAGTGTGTAATTCGAAAATTAGCCAATGTGGACCAGCTTGAACATACAGCAGAAAAGGTGGAGAATGCTACTTCATTCCTTGTGCGTACGCATGAATGCTTTATCCCTGTTGGCAATCTGATTGATAAAGATGCTGAGTTGGAAAAGCTCAATAAAGATTTGGAATACAATAAGGGATTCCTGAAGTCAGTAATGAAAAAATTAGGAAATGAACGGTTTGTGAATAATGCTCCGGAAAAAGTGGTGGAAGCAGAGCGTAAGAAAAAGGATGATGCCGAGCAAAAAATTAAAACACTTGAGCAACAAATTGCTAACCTGGGTTAATACAGGCAGACAATAAAACTAAAGCTTCGCTCATGAAAGATTGAGCGAAGCTTTTTGGGTTTTATGCCCGTTTTATTTCTTTTCTATTGTGTTGCAAGTTCCAAAAATTAAATGCTGTGTGTGACCTTTAACTTGTGCTGAAGCACCTTAAAAAATTTATTAACAAATATTTATGATTTCATTTGTGAGTATTTTTCAAACAAAAAACGCTTGAGGATTGTTTGATATTAAACCCATTAAATTGACTTGCTGATGAAGCGTCTAAATTTGAATAATGAAGAAAAGAAGCAGCTTAGCCGCCGAGAAATCAAACGGGTTGCGGAAAAGCTAGGTAAACCGCCTACAAAAATAGAATACAAAGGGCAGGAGGATACTCGTATCTCATATGGCCAAATAGTCTATCTTTATGGAACATGGAATGCTGCAGTTCACGATGCAGGATTACAGATTAACTTGTACAGATTGCCTCCGAGCAACGAGATTTCTAAGGAAGAGCTGATTCAGGAATTTATTAAAGCAGCCAACGCCGAAGGTAAAATGCCTTCTTTCAGGCTTTTTAGGAAGCACAGCGATTTGTCTTTGACACCGTTCATCCGGCACTTTAAGTCCTGGAACACTGTGAAACAATATGTTTATGATCATTACCGTGACGAACTGCGCTTTGCTCCACCTAAGATTTTGCCAAAGCGCAAAAGGCGGAAGCGTCAGGAACAATAAGTAATTTATAACTGTTTTTTTGTGAATCCATTTGTTGAATGGAGGGAAGTTATTTTGTAGCTTCCCTTTTTTCTTTAAGTATTTCAACTTCTTGCACGCAGGTTTCCCATTGCTCCAATTCAATGGTCAGTTTGTTTTCCAGTTTATCTAATTCGCTGCTGTCTTTTTCGTACTCTGCTTTATCAGGGTCAGCCATTTTTTTGTGCAAAGATTCTATGTCAGCTTCGCAGTTTGTTATTGATTGCTCCAGATCTGAGGCCTTTTTTTCTGTTTTGCGAATTTCTTTATCCAGCTGTTTTCGTGTTGCATGCAACTCTTTATTGCCAAGATTTGTATTGGCTGTTTTGTCTTTGTTTTTTTGGTCTGAGTTGGTATTTAGCTCGTTAAGTCGTTCCAACTTACGTTTTCTGATAAACGCTTCAATTCCTCCTAAATGTTCTATAACTTTCTTGTTTCGGAACTCATAGGTTTTTTCTGTCAGGCCTTCCAAAAAATATCTGTCGTGCGAGATGATAATAAGTGTACCATCAAAATTATTCAGGCCCTTTTTAAGTACATCTTTCGAATACATGTCAAGATGGTGGGTCGGTTCATCCATTACAAGCAGGTTGATAGGCTTTAGCAGCATGCAGGCTATAGCGAGTCTGGCTCTTTCGCCTCCACTAAGTACGCTGACTTTTTTATCGATATCTTCTCCGCTAAATAAAAAAGAACCTAATATGTCGCGGGTTTTTGTACGCATGTCCCCTGTAGCAATGTCATCGATGGTTTCGAAAACAGTTTTTGTCGGGTCCATTTGCTCGGGTTGGCTTTGAGCATAATAGCCAATTTTTACATTGTGCCCTATTTTCAGTTTCCCTTCATGCTCCAGTTCATTCATAATGATGCGCACAAGGGTGGTTTTTCCTTCTCCGTTTTTCCCTACAAAACTTACTTTTTCGCCACGCTCAATGGTAAAGTTGGCATTACTAAACACATGTACGTTGTCAAAAGACTTGCCTACTTCATTTGCATCAATTACTATGTCGCCCGAACGGGGGGCCGGCGCGAAACGTAAATTCATAACCGATGAGTCCCTATCGTCTATTTCAATGCGGTCCATTTTTTCGAGCATTTTCACTCTACTTTGAACCTGTACTGCTTTGGTGGCTTTGTATCGAAATTTTGCTATGAAATCTTCGGTTTCTTTGATTTTCTTTTGCTGGTTTTCGTAGGCGGCCTTTTGCTGCTCCCGCCTTTCTTCTATTAGTTTTGTATATTGGGTGTAGGGTACAGGGTAATCGTAAATGCGACCCAGCGAAATTTCAATTGTTCTGTTGGTGATAGCATCCAGAAATGCTCTGTCGTGTGAAACCATAATAACAGCTCCGCGATAGCTTTTGAGCAATTCCTCCAGCCATGATATACTCTCAATATCGAGGTGGTTGGTAGGCTCATCCAATAGCAATACATCGGGTTGCTGTAACAATATTTTGGCCAGTTCAATTCGCATGCGCCATCCGCCACTAAATTCTGATGTTGGCCGAGTCAGGTCTTGTTGTTCAAATCCAAGTCCGGCCAGTGTTTGCTCAGCAAAACCTATGCGCTTATCACCATCCATCATCTGGTAGCGTTCGTTTTTATCCGATACACGAGTAATTAAATCCATGTATTCTTCAGATTCATAGTCTGTGCGTTCGGTAATAGCCTTGTTTAAATGAGCGATTTCATTCTCCAGCTCGTTAATGTGCTCAAATGCAGTGAGGGTTTCTTCCATTACAGTTTGCGTATCGGCAATTTGCATGTGCTGCGGTAAATAACCAATAGACGTGTCTTTTGAAATGGCCAGCTGCCCTTCGTCATAATCCTGTAAGCCTGCAATTACTTTTAAGATTGTCGATTTTCCGGCGCCATTGCGTCCTGCAAGGCCTATCCGGTTTTTAGGATTAACCTTAAAAGATATTTTTTCGAAAAGCGCTACGCCATCGAACCTGATTGTAATATCGTTGAGTGCTATCATCTTTGCCAAATAAAATGAGAATGCGAAGTTATAAAAAGTTGATTGAATAAGATTAATGTAATATGAAAATAGGGTATGTTTGAATTATGTGTTTTTTAGCGCAATTATTTTCAGAAAGTTTAAAAAATCATGGACTTTCGCGGCGTATGCCTATCTTTGTGGCAAACCATTTACACATGACACCTATTTCTGTTGTAGTTATTACTTTCAATGAAGAAAAAAATATAGGCCGTTGTCTTGAATCTGTAAAGGAAATAGCTGATGATATTGTAGTGCTTGATAGCTTTTCCAAAGACAATACAAAAAATATTTGTGAGGAACACGGAGCTCGCTTTTTTGAACATAAATTTGACGGGCACATCGAACAAAAGAATCGCGCCATCTCTTATGCAAAATATCCACATGTGCTTTCGTTAGATGCTGATGAGGCGCTCGATGATATTCTACGAAAAAAAATTAGTGCGGTTAAAGAAGATTTTAAGGCTGATGGGTATTATTTTAATCGGTTGACAAATTATTGCGGGAAATGGATCCGGCATTGTGGTTGGTATCCTGATCGGAAACTTCGTTTGTGGGATAGTCGAAAAGGCAAATGGACCGGCGAGAATCCACATGACAGGTATGAAATGGAAAATGATGCTGAAATTCGCTATTTGAAAGGTGATTTATTGCATTATTCGTTTTATACCATTGAACAGCACATGGATACCATTAATAAATTTTCATCGATTGCTGCTCATATGCGATTTAAGAGCGGGCAGCGATTTTCGTTTTTTAAACTCTGGATTAGTCCGTTGTGGAAATTTTTTAAGTCATATTTTTTAAAGGGCGGATTTCGCGATGGGTTTTATGGTTACGTGATTTGTAAGAATTCTGCTCATTCTACATTTTTAAAGCAGGCAAAACTATATCAATTGTGGCACAAGGAAAAAATAAAGAAGTAATATGTTTCTTTAATTCGTGTAAGGCCTGGGGAGGTGGTGAGAAGTGGCATTTTGAAATGGCACAGCGGCTTTTTGCCGAAGGCATGAACGTAATTTTGTGTGCAGCACCAGATAGCCGCCTGGCGCAACGCGCAAAAACTGCCGGAATACCTATGTATGAATTTGAAATAGGAAACCTGGCGTTTTTAAATCCTTTTTTAAGGTCAAAGCTGAGCAGCTTCTTTAAAAAAATAAACGTACAACATTTGGTGCTTAACTTACCTGCCGACCTCAAAGCGGCAGGCATGGCGGCGCGGAATGCTGGTGTTCCGGATATTATTTATCGCCGGGGAAGTGCCATCCCGGTTAGCAACACGTGGTTGAACCGGTACTTGTTTGGAACGGTGGTAGATCGGGTGTTGGCTAATTCAGAAGAAACCAGAAGAACCATCTTACAGCGAAACAGTAATTTTATTGACCCTGAACGCATAAAGGTTATTTATAACGGAATTGACCTTGAGCGTTTCGATGCCGATGAAGCTGAGCATTACGACAGAGAAGGCTGTTCATTAATACTTGGAAACCTTGGCCGGCTCGAAGAACAGAAGAACCAGATGTTCTTGCTTGATGTAATGGAAATATTATTGAAACGAGAATATAATGTTTGCTTGAAAATAGGAGGCGATGGGCGTCTGAGGGAAATGTTGCAGAAAGAGATTGATGATCGGAATTTGCAAAAGCACGTTACTTTAACTGGTTTTGTAGATGATGTGAAGTCTTTTATGAGTCATATCGATATTTTTCTACTTTCCTCTTTGTGGGAGGGGTTCGGTTATGTGCTTGTTGAAGCTCAGGCTTGTGAAAAACCAATAGTAGCTTTTAATGTGAGCAGCAACCCCGAGGTGGTATCTCACAAAAAAAACGGATTACTTGTTCCGGTAAATGACAATGATGCTTTTGCCGATGCTGTGATGCAACTTATCGACGATGAAAAGATGCGGAAACTTATGGGCCGAAACGGTCGTCAGCGCACACAAAGGTTGTTTGATATTAACCAAACAACAAAAAACCTGATTGAATTTTTCCAATCAGGTTCTTAATATCATTTTTAGACTTTTTTGTACAGTTCGTCTATTATGCCGGCCAATTTATGGTCCTTATCTGTTATTTTCCCCACGTCATGGCTCATCATGCTTATATGAAGCTTATTGTACCCATGCAGCAGTATGTCCGGATGGTGTTCCATCTTGTCTGCTTCCTGTGCAATTGCCCCAATAAAAGCAGCGGCTTGCGAAAATCCTGTAAAAGTAAAGTCCTTAACTAATTGATTGTTTTGTTCTTGCCACATAACATTTTTATTGTGTGACAGATTAAACCCGGATTTGTTCTAAGGAACTACAGATTAAACATAATCTTTTCTAATTTGCAGGCCTTTCTTTTCCAGCTCTTTTGTAACATTTCGCAGCATCTCTACTTTATCTTTTAATGGTAAAAATGCGGATTTAAAGGAGTTGATAATCAGGTACTTTATTTCTTCTGCAGTAAAACCAAATTCTTTAGCAGCAATTTCGTATTCTTTTGTCAGGGTAGTGTTACTAATCAATCTGTTATCGGTGTTAAGCGTAACACGAATACCCATATCGAAATAGAATTTAATCGGATGTTTCTCAAATGATGCGACAGATTTGGTTTGCACATTTGAAGTAAGACACATTTCCAGCGGTATGCGATGATCGTTGACATAATTAAGCAAATCGCCATCTTCAAACAGTCTTGTTCCGTGTCCCAGTCTGTTGGCCCGGTTGTAATGCATTGCCTGATGAATGGATTCAGGGCCGTAAGCCTCACCTGCGTGTACAGTAGTGTTGATGTTGTTGTTTATGATTAAGAAAAATGCTTCTTTATGCTCTTTTGCCGGGAAATCTCTTTCGGCACCAGCAAGGTCAAACCCCACTACGCCGCGGTTTTTATAGGCTACAGTAATTTCGGCTAATCTGAGTGTAACTTCAGGATCGAAATGTCGCAAACCACAAACTATAATCCCAATGGTAATGTTGAAGTCTTTTTCTGCTTGCTTTTTGCCTTTGATTACCGCATCGAGCACCTCTGTAAGTTTAAGCCCTTTTTTGATATGAAGAACAGGACTGAAGCGAATTTCAATGTAACGCACGTTTTCTTCAGCAGCATCTTCTGCCAGCTCATATGTAGCTCTGTAAAGCGAGTCTTCCCATTGCAATACTGAAGTGGTTACGTCAAATGGCCTGAGGTATTCCTCAAGACTGTTACATTTATCTCCTACTTGCAGGAAATTTGCTAGTTTTTCTTCTGAATCTACAGGGAGTTTAACTTTGTGTTTTTGTGCCATTTCCCACATTGTTTTCGGGCGCACAGAACCATCTAAGTGGCAATGTAACTCTGCTTTTGGCAGGCTTTTTAGAAATTCATAATTTAATTTTGTCATATCTGTTTTGTTTTTATGCTTTAAGAATAGCAAAAACAGCCGGCTTTTTATGCAGGTCGGTTTTGCTCCTTTTCCATTGATTAATATTTTTGGTTACTATGTATTCGTCTTCGGTTGTTATATTTACAGCTATACACAACTGTGTTTGCTGATGGCATACTTTTAGGAGTTGTTCCAGGAGTTGGTTGTTCCTGTAAGGCGTTTCCATAAAAATTTGTGTCTGGTTTAACTGGGCTGATCTTTTCTCAAGTTCCTGTATTTTTTTCGCTAATTCCGGTGTTTTAACGGGAAGGTATCCATTAAATGCAAACGATTGCCCATTCAGTCCTGACGCTATAAGGGCCAAAACAAAAGAAGAAGGACCGGTGAGGGGAACAACTTTAATATGGTTGCGATGGGCCAGGCTGACTAATTTACTGCCAGGGTCTCCTATGCCGGGTAATCCTGCTTCTGAAATAATGCCGGCATCATTTCCTTTGAGTAGCGGAGTGAGCATTTCGTTCAATGCTTCATCGCCGGTTTTTTTATTTAACACAAAGAAATGGCTGCCGTCTATATCAAAACCTTTGTCGAGTTTTCGTAAATAACGGCGTGTAGTTTTGATGTTTTCTGCATAAAAATAGCTTAGCGCAGTCGTGATATTCTGAACCTCCCGGGGAATGGAAGCGTTCGGATTAGTATCTCCGAGTAACATTGGTAGTAAATAAAGGGTACCGATCATATAGGCTAACTGCAATTTTTATGATAAAATTGAGCAAAGGTACACTTTTTTAATTAATGCTCCAACACCTCATTTTATGTTCACTTTATAGTGTCAGGGCAAACGCATTTAAAAAATAGAGCAAAATTTGATAAAACTCGCCTATTTCCTTTGTACAGTGATTGATTAATAGTATTTTAGTGTGTGAAATGCCTAGGTGTATTTGTCAAAAAAATGGCAAA
>NZ_JBSRDC010000042.1:0-7956 GCF_055145285.1 Salinivirga sp.
ATAATTTTACGAATTACTGGTTTATTTGTATTTTTGTTTCTTTGGAACAGTCCCATATCTTTTTAGGTTTTGGTAGTTCTAAATATATGGATTCTGTTCCTTTTTTCAAAGTTTCGGATAGTTGTGAAAGCGGATGGATAAAGGCCGTTTTGTGTGTTGAATTGGCGTGTTTGCTTCGATTTACGCGTGCAGATTTGCTAAAAAACAGAAAAGAATACTTCAGTAAATAATATTCCTGCTTGAACTTTCATTTTTATGCATTAATTTTTTGTAGCATCATTTTTATTCAGGGTAAAGGAGAATTTGCTTCCCTTGTTTACCTCGCTTTCTATCCAAATTTCACCATCATGTGTGTTGATAAATTCTTTGCATAGAATTAAACCCAGTCCCGTACCTGTTTCGTCATTTGTTCCTACTGTAGAAACGTGTTTGTCTATTTGAAAAAGTTTTTCGCGAGTTTTTACTGGTATGCCTACACCATGGTCAATGACATGAAATTTCACCTGGTTTTCTTCTTCGGAGGTTTCTATTTCTATACTTGAGTGGGGATGCGAAAATTTAATGGCATTGCCCAGTAAGTTTCGTAAAACAGTGCTTATCATGCTTTTATCGCAAAATACCTGTCCTTTGTAGTTTAAGTTTGTTTCGATCTGTATGTCTTTATTTCGTGCGGTTTCCTGCATTATGTTCAGCACATCTTCAACTAAGTCTGTAACCTGAATTAAAGCAGGTCTGAAGGGTTTATTGTTAGTTTGTGTACGCGACCATTCCAGGAGTTCTTCAAGCAACTCAAGATTACTTTTAGCAGATTCGAACACGTAATGTAAATATTTTTGTCTTCTTTCGTCATCATAGGTATCATAGTTTTCCTTGAGTAGCTTGGCAAAACCAAAAATATTGCTTATTGGATTTTTTAAGTCGTGCCCGATTATGGAGAAGAGCCTGTCTTTTGCATGGTTCGTATTGATTAGTTCTTTTCTTTGTTTTTCAAGGGTAACATGGGTTTTAACTCTTTCTACCAATTCGCTTTCTCTGTATGGTTTTACGATATAATCAACAGCTCCTACCTGAAAGCCTTTTTGTATGCTGCTTTCGTCGGTTTTGGCGGTTACAAATATTATAGGGATATCCCTGGTTGCCTTTTGTGCTTTTAGTATGCTGCATACTTCAAATCCATCCATTTCAGGCATCATAATATCGAGCAATATAAGATCGAAGACTTCCTGCGATACCCAGTCTATGGCTTCTTCTCCGGTGGTAGCAAATTCAATTTCGTAACCATGGGGCCTGAGCATGTTGGCCAGGACTTGTATGTTACTGATAAAATCATCGACAATGAGTATTCTTGCTGGTTTTTCTTTTGATTGGTTCTTCATAATGGTTTGTTTTTAAGCTGGTTGAAGGCCAGAAGTGGTTGCTTCATCTATTTGAGCCTGTAGGCCTTTATATGTTTCAAATTCACTTTTGAGTTTAGTTTTTTTGATGTTTTATAAGTCTTTCAATAGTGTGTGTTATATAATTTAGGTTTACGCTTTTAATTGATTGATTTGGTTTTGCAAAGCTTCAATAATGATCGGATATTCTTTCAACAGCTTTCTCATTTGAATAATGTCAAAAGCTTCAAGACTTTCGTTTAGTTGTTGGCTGTAGGTAATTAGTATGGTAATTTTGTTGTTTTTGGCTATTTGATACACTTCATCATTAAAGTTTTTGACTTTACTGAGTGGTTGCCTTTTCTCCAATAAGTTCCATATTGGAGTAGCTTTTTCATTGAGCTTGCTTAGGGTGTTCTGTAATGCGGTTTTATCATATTCATTGAAATTATAGGTGCTTTCACCTATGTTATCGTTATCTGAAAGGGGTTTCTTAAATGGTATATATTTCATTATTTTTTTGAGTACGGCACTTTTCGTGAGTGGTGGTTTTATGATATCTGAAAAGTATGCTGCTATATCCATATTTTTGAATTCCTGTATATCAAAGCGACTAATCCCTATGATTGGCAAGCTCGAGAACTGGTCAAGGCTTTTTATTGCTTTAGCTGTACCGGTGCTTTTGGAGGTTTGTGTACTCAGGTCGATTATTATGAGTTGCGGGTTAAACTCAAAGGTAAACGCAAAAGCCTGATCTCCTGTTTCTGCTTTGAGTACAAGCAGGTTTATTTTCTCCAGCATCGTTTGTATTATTTCTCCCTGTACGTTATCCTCTTCGACAAGGAGTATTCTTTCTTTATTAAATTTGAGTTCGCTATTTATGCGCTGGCTTTTAAAATTATCAGCTTCGAGAATTGGTACATCTTTGAGTTGTACTGTAAAGGTGCTGCCTTTGTTTATTTCCGATTCTATGGTGAGTTCTCCATTTAATAGGTTTGTGAGTTTTTGGGCTATCGAGAGTCCCATTCCCACTCCTTCAAATTTGCGGGCATCCGTATTGTCTGCCTGATGAAAGGGTTCAATAACTTCGTTAATTTTGTCCAGGCTGATTCCTATACCTGTATCGATAACTTTAAATATAAGGTCTGTTTTGTTTGCTTTTTTATGGGCTGTATTGACTTCAAGTTTTACTTCACCTTTGTGTGTGAATTTAATGGCATTACTAACCAGATTTTGTAAAATTTGCCGTAGTCTTGGCTGGTCTAGTTTAACCAGTCGCGGAACTGATTTGTCTGTATTAATTTCAAAGTTGAGGTTTTTTTCATTTGCCAGCTCCTGAAGTAGATATTCCATGTCGTTTATCAGCGTTTTTACGCTCATGGGCTCATGTTTAATCAACATGTTATCTGATTCAATTTTGGAGAGGTCAAGTACGTCATTGATTATGGTAAGTAACGATTTTCCACTGGAATTGATTGATTGCAGATAGTTGCGTTGTTTTTCATCTTTTATCTCGTTACGAAGTATTTCAGTAAAACCCAGAATCGTATTTAGTGGCGTTCTTATTTCATGACTTATGTTTGTAAGGAATGTACTTTTGGCATTATTTGCTATTTCAGCGTTATTTTTTGCCTTAATAAGTTCGTTTTCGTGATTTTTTCTCTGGAGCGCAATAGATGCCTGGTAAACAAGTGCCTCAATATATTCCTGATCGGTAATATCAATAGGTTGTTCAGTTAAAATATTGATGCCTGCATAAAGAACATCATCACGAGTAACGCCAATAACGCGGGTTTCTGCTATGTTTTGTTTGTTGTTTAATTCCTCAATGAGTTCTTGTGAATAATTATTGGGCAGGAGCTCTTTGATGGTTCCGGCTTTTTCCAGTTTACCTGATTTATATTTTTTTATCCTTTCGGGTGTTGGTTTTAGAGATGCCTTTTCTTTTTTCGAGCTTGTCGGGTAGTGAATGCTGTCTTTTAAATCAGGGTGCAGGCCAATAAAGTCTATTATTCTAAACTTTTTATTTTCGTATTTTTTGACAATTATTATGGAGTTCTCAATAGCTAAATGGAGGCTTTTGCCTAAAAACCGGTATATGTCTTCGTAATTTGAGAAAGAGATAAATCTGGTAGCGCTACGGCTCAGATAATTTAATTGGTTCAACAATTTGTTTTGTGCTTTTTGTGCTATTTTTCGATTGGTGATGTCGTGGGCTACGGAAAACACAGCAGGTTTATTTTTGTAAGTAATTACTGATGATGATAGCTGAACCGGAATTTTGTTTTTATTTTTTGTCAGGTGTTCATCCTCAAAAATTACCAGCTTTTCTTTTTCAATTTTTCTAATGATGTTTTTATAATCCTCCGCAATATGATATTTGGCGCTAATATCGAGTGGTGTTAATCCAAGTAATTCTTTTCTACTGTAGCCAAGCATTTCTGTAGCTTTCTCGTTAGTATCCAGTATCTTACCCTCAATGTTATGAATGTATATGGCATCTGGAATATTGTCTGCCATGGTGCGAAACCTTCTTTCGCTATCTTCGAGCTTTTTTCTTTCGCGGATTCTTTCAGTAATATCGCGAGCCGATATTAAAATAGCTTCTTGCCCTTTGTAATGAATTATGTTGGCATTTATTTCTACTGGTATTTTGTTTCCGTGTTTACCACTAATTATTGTATTTAAAATCAGGCTTTTATTTTTTAGTAGTTTGTTCAGGTTGGGGAAGTAATTTTTACTTACTGAGGGATCAAGTATTTCGGAAGGATGTATTTGCTGTACTTCTTCGTAGCTGTATTGTGTGAGTTCTAATAAAGCAGTATTGCAATCCAGAAATTTACCGTCAGTGGTTTGGATATATAGTGCTTCTTTAACATTATCAAAAATGGTCTGGTAGCGCGTTTCATTTTCTTGTAAGCGTAACTCCTCCTTTTTATGTTTTGTGATGTCGCGCACAATTCCAATAGCATGTATTTCACCGTTCATTTTAACTGAGGACAGTTTTAATTCTGCAGAAAAAAGGCTTCCATCTTTTTTTTTGGCTTCAAATTCAAGTGTTTTGTTAGGTATTTCGCTAATTCCTGTTTTAGCCATTTTTATAATGGCGTTTTTTGCTGAGGTTGATTTTTTGCTATTGGTAATGAGTTGATGAATTTCTTTGCCTAAGGCTTCTTTTTCTGAAAAACCAAATAGTTTTTTTGCTCCCGTATTCCAAAAAGTAATCAGGCCTGCTTTATTAATGGTAAAAATGCAATCGGTAACATTTTCTAATATAGCGGCTTTAAAATAATTATCTTCTTCGGGGTGTTTCTGTGTGGTAATGTCTACCAGCGCAATTCTGATAAGTTGTTTTTCGTCTCCGAATGCTTCAGCAATGCAGTATACGGGTTTTCGTTCTTTATTGACATTTATAATGTCCAGCTGTCGCGATAATTCTTTAGTCTGTTTCAGCACGCTTTTGATCATAAAATAAAACTCATCCTGATATTCCGGTGCCAAAAACAGTGAAAGCTTTTGATTATTGAGTCTTGATGCCGGTATATTGAGTAATTCCGTTGCTTTTTTGTTCGAAGAAATTATTTGTTGTTGCTCATTTATTATCAAATAACCATTCGGGGCATTTTCGAAAAGATCCACGTACTTGTTTTTTTGCTCCTCTGAAGCTTGCTGCAATAATTGTAATACCCTGTTTTGTTCTTCAAGTTCTATTTGGTATTTGTTGAGTTCTTCCACAAGCGACTCTAAATCAGTGCTCAGCTTTTGCCGGTCTTTATTATCCTGCTTACTTAAAAAGGCTTCGGCTTTTTTACGTAGTTCTTTGCGATATTTATCTGACAGGCTCATGGAAAATATAGGTTATTGTTTTAGTTCGTTTTTTCAAATCTTTATTTAATTGTTCTTGTGTAATCTACCCTTCAAAATTAGTCATCTTTTTAGTTAAGAAAGGTCCCATCATGTATAGGCGATATTATTAAAAAGAACAAAATAAAACATCAGATTGTTAAAAAAGCATGATTTTTATATATGGGAAGGTAGTAAAATTTTAGCCTGTTAAAACGGGTAAATGTGCCTGTTTCAGGTGAGCTTATCAATAATATATGACAGGTAAAAAAATATTTAGTGCTTGCCCGAAAAGTCCAATTTATTCGCATTCATAATAATCTAAAATGTGCTTCCCGATGGAATAATCAACGATTTTATTCGGTTTAATAATATTACAAATATAACCTTTCTAATCTATCAACACTAAAGGTATGTCCCAAAATGTAATTAAAAATATGGCGACATAATATTGCACAGGGCTCTTTTTTTGTTTGAGTACTTATAAAAAAGTCTATTTCATTCACGATATTTTCTCATAAAATTTAAGTCTAATAGGGATTTAACATGATGATTGGCATTATTGTGTGTTTTTGCCGTGGTATAATTTGTTTCTTGTATTCAAATTTTATAAATTTATATCGCCATATAAAAAATTACACTTATGAAAAAGAATTATGCGGAAAAAACGATTAATGGAAATTTCACATTAAAAATAAATCCCAAGGACACTATAGCCTGGAAGTTAATGATGTTGATAGATGCAGCAACCTCTAAAGAAGAAAGCATTGAACAAATATCACATAAATATGGCTATACAAGGGAGCACTTTTATGTAATCAAAAAAAAATATGAGGATAATGGCAGCCAAGCGCTGTCAGATAAACCAAAAGGTCCAAAATCCAATTATAAGCGAACCAATGAGATCGAAAAACATATTATCAGGCACCGCTTTTTAGACCCAGATGCCAATAGTGAAGTAATCGCCCAAAAAATGAATCAGAATGGACATGCAATAAGCCAAAGAAGTGTTGAGCGGACCATTAGCGAATACGATCTTCAAAAAAAGGGCTACATAAAGCAACTAAAGAAACAACGGGAGAGAGTATTGAGATCACAGAACAAAAAACAAAACGGTATTCAAGGAAAAAAACACTAACCTCCAAGGCAAATGAACGCGAGTTTAGGGAGTTGATTTCGAAAAAAGTATCAGGCACAACTGTCGGCATGTTGTTGTTAATACCAGGGCTTTTGAAATTGGGGGCATGGGATATCTTGAAAGGCTGGACAGGCAAACAGGATATGGATATTGAGCCGCGGATAGCTCTCCAGTTGGTTAACGAATCAGCACTGTGTGTCAATCGCGTCAGAAGAAAAAGCTCGTTAAACCATCAAGGCTTTCAGTTGCTAAATGGAATGGGCAGACTTGTTTCAGACGAGCAGGTGCACCTTTTGTTGAATAGCCATACAATGGAAGATACCTATAACATGATGCTCAATTTAGGTATCCAGCGAAAATTATCAGGACATTATCAGGGAGATTTAATTGCTATAGATCCACATAGAATCATCAGTCATTCAAAGCGAGTAATGGCAACGAAGAAGAAAAATCCAGATGTGCCATCACAAAAGATGCTACAAACTTTCTTTAGTGTATCAGCCGAAACCGGGCAACCCATAATGGCAACAATGTCATCAACGGGAATGCCCACAACCAAAGCCTCTTTGGACCTCATTGGTACAACAGGCCAAATAATAAAAGCCCCATCTTTACTTATAGCAGATAAGGAACATTTTACAAATGACCTGTTTGAGAGCGTATCGAATAATCGCAACATTGACTTACTGACCCCAGCATTAAATTCTCAAAGAATAAAGAAAATCCTAACTACATTAGAATACAATACATTAAGAGCAGGGTTTGCTATTGCAGAAACTGATTTTTATTTTGATAGCCAAAACACAAAATACCGTCTTATTGCAGAGCGCTTCGGGGAAAAGGGCTATCGCTATGGTGGGTTCCTAACAACATCTTCTGTAGATGCTCAAACCCTCTTGTGCGAAAAATATGATAAACGATGGAGTGTTGAAGAATTTTTTAGATTTGAAAATGATATGGGCTTAAACCGCGCTTCAACAATGAACCTAAATATTAGATATGCAAACCTGTCAATGGCTATGTTGGCGCAAGCTGCGACTTATGAATTAAGAAAAAATATGACCAGTGAATATAGCAAATAGGATGCAAGGCATCTTGCCAACGAAGTGTTGGCTTGGAATGATGGAGATATAAAGATCAGGGATGACACTATTATAGTTACATTTTATGGCTCATCTGATTACATAAAAAAAGATGAGTATGTCAATTTACCAGATAAGTTAGCCCAAGATGGTATCGATCCACATATTCCGTGGCTATACAATTACAAACTTGATTTTAGATTCAAATAGTGTAATATTTACTTCCTCAATAAAATCGTTGATGGAATAATCGGGACAGGCTATGAGCTAACGGTTATGCGCTGGGCCGTCGGCAAGCCTTAAGCGGCCGATGGTTACGCCCTTTCTGAAAACAGTCATTTTCAGAAAGGCCAGGCTCCCGATTCTCGGGACAGGCATTGAACACGAACTTTCCGAACCGAGCCACGACTAAAACTTAGTTTCGAACGTATTTTATTATTAAACAACTATAAAATAGCATGTTACTTATTGTATTTTTTGTGGCGAGCTCTATATGACCATTGAAATCAAAATTATAAAC
>NZ_JBSRDC010000043.1:0-59409 GCF_055145285.1 Salinivirga sp.
GATCAGTCTCTCCAGAAAGGAGGTGTTCCAGCCACACCTTCCGGTACGGCTACCTTGTTACGACTTAGCCCCAGTCATCTGTTTTACCCTAGACCGCTCCTTGCGGTTACGGCCTTCAGGTACCCCAGACTTCCATGGCTTGACGGGCGGTGTGTACAAGGCCCGGGAACGTATTCACCGCGCCATGGCTGATGCGCGATTACTAGCGATTCCACCTTCATGAAGTCGGGTTGCAGACTCCAATCCGAACTGGGATCGGCTTTTGAGATTCGCTCGGCATTGCTGCCTCGCTGCCCTCTGTACCGACCATTGTAACACGTGTGTAGCCCTGGACATAAGGGCCGTGCTGATTTGACGTCATCCCCACCTTCCTCTCGGTTTACACCGGCAGTCTCGTTAGAGTCCCCGCCTTGACGCGCTGGTAACTAACAATAGGGGTTGCGCTCGTTATGGGACTTAACCCGACACCTCACGGCACGAGCTGACGACAACCATGCAGCACCTTGTACAAAGTCCCGAAGGAAATCAATCTTTCGACTGAATGCATCGTACATTTAAGCCCAGGTAAGGTTCCTCGCGTATCATCGAATTAAACCACATGTTCCACCGCTTGTGCGGGCCCCCGTCAATTCCTTTGAGTTTCAATCTTGCGATCGTACTCCCCAGGTGGCTCACTTATCGGTTTCCCTTAGCCGCTGACGATATATTGCCAACAGCGAGTGAGCATCGTTTACTGCGTGGACTACCAGGGTATCTAATCCTGTTCGCTACCCACGCTTTCGTGCTTCAGCGTCAGTGCTGGTTTGGTAAGCTGCCTTCGCAATTGGAGTTCTGTGTAATATCTATGCATTTCACCGCTACACTACACATTCCGCCTACCACATCCATACTCAAGTCTGACAGTTTCAAAGGCAATTCGATCGTTAAGCGACCGACTTTCACCTCTGACTTATCAGACAGCCTGAACACCCTTTAAACCTAATAAATCCGGATAACGCCTGCATCCTCCGTATTACCGCGGCTGCTGGCACGGAGTTAGCCGATGCTTATTCATGACATACTTGCAAATAACTACACGTAGCTATCTTTACTCTGTCACAAAAGAAGTTTACAATTCGTAGAACAGTCTTCCTTCACGCGGCTTGGCTGGTTCAGAGTTGCCTCCATTGACCAATATTCCTCACTGCTGCCTCCCGTAGGAGTCTGGTCCGTGTCTCAGTACCAGTGTGGGGGATCTTCCTTGCAGAACCCCTAACCATCATCGCCATGGTAAGCCGTTACCTTACCATCTAGCTAATGGTACGCATGCCCATCTGTATCCTCCGTAAATTTGATTATTCTACCATGCGATAAAATAATATTACGCAGTATTAATCCTCGTTTCCAAGGCCTATCCTCCTGATACAGGAAGGTTGCATACGCGTTACTCACCCGTGCGCCGGTCGTCAGCATTCCCGAAGGAACCTGTTACCCCTCGACTTGCATGTGTTAAGCCTGCCGCTAGCGTTCATCCTGAGCCAGGATCAAACTCTTCGTTGTAATTAAAATCTTAAAAAATTTCCTTTAAGACCGATCCTACCTTACAGGGTTTGCTACCTAATATTTTCAAAGATCATTTCCCGCTCCTTTCCCTTCAATTCCTTCTTTTGCGGGCTGCAAAGATAAAGCTAATTTATTCCGCTGACAACATTTTATTAAAGTTTTTTTAAAACTTTTTTTTACTGCCGCAGCCCCTCCTAATTCATCTAAACTCCAAGCTCTATCTCCTTCAAATATCTGCGCCTTTTCTATCAAAGCGGGTGCAAAAGTAGAAGATATATTTTTACATTCCAAATATTTTACGGAATAAAAATAACTTTTTTCAAAAAAAAAGAGGGACGCTCAATGGGCACCCCTCTTATGTGTCTGATTTAAAAATATTTATTTAAACTCCTCGTCAAATGCATTTTTCTTAAAATCTTTTTTTTCTTCTTTGAGATTTCTTCTTGCTTTTTCAATTCGGGCTTCCTTCCGAATTTCCTCGACGATTTTTTTTGGTATTCTAACTGAAACCCAATATTCGACATTATATTCTTTGAACTTATAAATCTCGAGATTTCTAAGCTTGGTGCTATTCAGTAAAACCTCAGCTTCATCAGTTGTTCCTGAAACCGTAACCCCGGCAACATTTTCGGCCAAATTTTTAATAGCCTTTTTTCGAGCCTCCTCTACATAATCATTCATATATTTTTCACCGGTCTGTTTAAAATGTGATCTGGGGGCTTTCTTTTTAAAACTCATTCCAACACCATAATAAAAATATTTATCTGAGGTTTTATCGGCCCATGGTGGTGTTTTTGAAATACCGGCAACAGTAAAAAGCACCAAGATTATTGTTAATATATTTTTCATATTCACGTATTATAGAATGCAATTTACATTAATTAAAGTAATACGACAAATAAATCACTTTGGTTTTAAAAAGTTTAACATACCTAATCGATTCTTAGTTTACCTTCCTCATATTGACGGAAATAATTGCTCAAATTCCGCAAAAAAAGACTAATGACTTTAACCGCTTCATGAGTTTCTTTGTTAATGTCTTTTTGTTTCATCTTCATTAGAACATAATAATAAAGGGCATTTAACGCAATATCAACTTCAGTGGTATAAGGTGACTTAAGCTTGTATTGAAACTCCAGGAGGTAGGGTTTAGCCTTTTCATAATCACTTTTATAAACTCCCAGGTCTTTTTGATTCATTAGCCAAAGATGCAAATCATTTACTTCTTCTGCCAGCGCGCGAAGAAAAGTCACATGGCCTTTTTCGTCTACATGATCTGCTTTCATTTGTTGCATTAAATCCTGGTACCAATTTCGTATCTCCGCTTTTTTCGGTTCATCAACTTTATACTGAGAAATTACTTTTTGTTCCAACTCATCAAGGTTAAATGAAACTGCTCTAATGGTATCTTCAATTTGATACATATAGAGCAAATACTCGATAATATTTTCTTCCCGTTTTTTCCTGGCTAAAAACATAGCGTTACTAAATATAAAAAGGGCTGTCTCCATTAGAGACAGCCCGTGATTGTCAATAATATTATTACTATTCCACTATTGATGTGAAAGTTGCGTCTTCTTTGTAGCGACGGAACTCTACATCTGTAGTAGCAGTTTGTTTAAGATCTGCATTTTTCTCGATTGCTGTACGAAGATTATTAAACAGCATATCTGAATCTTGCTTACGAGCACCAATTACAGCCTTAACATAATACAATAATGCGTTTTCTTTATTTTCAACTTTTTCAAGTATACCTAAAGCTGCGTCATACGCTTGCTCGTTTTGTGTTTCACTGTATTGCAACAGTTTTGCAAGAGCAAAGTTTACAGTTTGATATTTACTACTGGCATACATGTCGACTGCTTCTTCATAATTACCTTTTTTAGTAGCAATCAATGCCTGATTGTAGCTTGTTTCGTTACCACCAGCAGTAGCTGCCTTAAGGTATTCTTCAGCTTTTTCCATATCGCCTTGTGCAAGAGCTGCGGCTCCAAGATTGTTTAACACCTTACTATTATTAGGTTCAATTTCTTTTGCAGCTTCAAAACTTGCAGTTGCATCTGCATAATTACCATTCAGATGATTCACAACACCAAGGTTATTGTGGCCTCTCCAATCATCACTGTATTGTTCAGTTACTGTTGCAAAGATTTGCTTTTGCTCCTGAAGGTCATCAGTAAGTGTTGCGGCATAAAGAAGTTCTTCTACACTGAGTGTGTCTGGTTTCTCCATTGCAAATTTGGATATTTCTTCGTCAGACAGTCCAACAACAGCTACTTTCATACGGAATTCTGAACGACGCAATTGTGGTAGAACCTCATCTTTAAGTTCTTCAAATGCTGCTGAGATATTTTTGATTTCTTTCTCACGTACTTCAGGATCGTTGTACATAGAAAGCACTCTCAGGATAAGATCTTTGTCCTGCACATCTGATTTCTGAAGCTCTTTTTTGAAACCTTCCCAGTCTTCAGCAACAGATCTTGCATTATAGACATTTTTCTCGTCATCAATTTTAATATTGGCTTTTTTAACTGTATTACCAAGATACTTTTCTGTAACGTTTTTACGATCTTTTGAAAGTTCAGTATTTAGCTCAACTGTTCCGTCTGGAGAAGCATAAGCATCAATAGTGATGTTTTCAATGTTCATATTTTGTTTCTCAGCAACTTGCTTGATATAATCATTGAAAGTTTTGATTTCATCTTTACGCAATTCACGCCCACGGATATTGTAACGATTTATCAGGAACTGAATTTCTGCTTGTTTTGAGTCGTAAGTTACACGTTCGAAATTATTTGCAGCTTTAACAACTTTAGCATCACTAAAGTCAAGCAATGTGGCTGTAGCCATAACTCCAGGTGCAACTTCACGTTCCAGAACTACCATGCTCTCGTCTTTTACAGTAGCTGTTCCGCGTGCGATAAGTGTTGCCTGGCGCATTGCTGGGTCATATGCAATTTTATCAACGATTTCAAATGAGCCGCCACTTTCGAAAGGAATAACCTTATTGTTGGCTTCTACATCTTCACCTTGCAGTTTAATTGACTTGAATGCAACTTCCTGCCCATTATATTTCAGAACTGGTGTAATTTCCAATTGAGCTTTTTTCTGGAAAAATTTGGCAGGAAAAGAACCTGTTAGTTTGATTGCAATGCTATCTCCGTGCATTTCAACCGGACTTTTCTGTACATTTAAAGTAACCTGGTCAGCCATCTTCTGCATTTTCTCCAGCTCTTTACAGCCAGTAAAAAGCAGAATTGCCGCCATCACGATTGTTAAGTACTTGAAACTTGTTTTCATAGTTTTACAATAATTTTATGGATTTCTCATTTACTCTTACTTACAAAGCTACAAAGTTAAAATGTTTTTGAAAAAAAAAAAGGAAGTTTCTGTTTTTATTGTTACATATTTTTCTGAATATGAATAAGCTAAATGAAAATTAATTACTTGAGACGTTGCAAAACTCCTGACTCACAGCTGTAAAAAAGTCATCAAATGCGCTTAGTAGGCTGTTTTTCTCTTTCAACAACACTTCCTGTACGTATTCACTTTTTGCAGGTAATGAAGTATATCGGGGCATTCCGTTTAATGCTCTTACTAAGCCAGCGGGGCTACTATAAATTTCGGGCCAACGGTGTTTAACCCAAAAAGGCATCATCAGCTGTATTGGACGAGGCATTATATGAAACCATGCTAAAAGTGTTCTATTTACTTCATCTACATATTGCGACAAAGATTGATCGTGATACTTATCCCAATTACTTGCTAAAAAATGATCAAAAATCATGTCTGTTACTATCCCGGCATATTTCTTATAAGCAGGAGCAAAAACTTTATTGACATCAAGAACAATAGGATGATGGTCTGTAAAGTCATCTATACGTCTGTGAAGTCTAATACCTTTTTGTAAACCGGGAGCAAACTTCTCAAAATTGCGTCCTTTTACGGCATCACCAATAAAGTTACCGACTTTAATTTCATCATCATTGCCGGAGAGATAAAGATGTGCTAAATAATTCATAGATAAAGTAAAATATTAAACATAACCAAAAATTAGGAAATTTTGTTTAAACCGCTATATTTGCTTCGCAATTTTTAAAACTTAATTTATTCATAAAAAATAAAAAACGGAGGAATTGACTTATGGCAAAACGTAATGTCATTATCATTGGTGCTGCGGGTCGTGATTTTCACAACTTCAACACCTATTACAGAGACAACGATTCATTTAACGTTGTAGCTTTCACTGCAGCCCAAATTCCAGATATTGATGGCCGCAAATATCCGGCCGAATTAGCAGGCAGCCTTTATCCGGATGGAATCCCTATTCACGCAGAAGGAGATCTTGAAAAACTTATAGTAGATCTTAAAGCAGACGAGTGTGTATTTTCATACAGCGATGTACCTTATGAACATGTAATGCACATGGCTTCAAGGGTAAATGCAGCTGGTGCATCATTTTCCTTAATTGGTGGAAACGACACCATGATTAAGAGCACAAAACCCATGATTGCTGTTGGTGCTGTTCGCACAGGATGTGGTAAATCACAAACTTCGCGTCGCATCATTGAGTTATTAATGGAAGCAGGACTTAAAGTTGTAGCAATACGTCACCCAATGCCTTATGGTGATCTTGCAAAACAAAAAGTTCAACGTTTTGCTAAGATTGAAGACCTTGAAAAGCATGACTGCACAATTGAAGAGATGGAGGAATATGAACCTCATATCAGCCGAGGTAATGTAATTTATTCAGGTGTTGATTATGAGGCTATTGTAAGAGAAGCAGAAAAAGATCCTGATGGTTGTGACGTTATCCTATGGGATGGTGGTAACAATGATTTCCCATTCTACAAGCCAGACCTGATGGTAACTGTAGTTGACCCGCACCGTCCTGGTCATGAGCTGAGATATTACCCAGGAGAAACAACCCTGCGCTTGTCAGATGTTGTGGTAATCAACAAAATGGATAGTGCAGATGCTGACAACATTCAGATTGTTCGCGAAAACATTGCCAAAGTTGCTCCTGAAGCTATGGTAGTAGACGGTGCATCACCATTGACCATAGACAAACCAGAGATTATTCGTGGCAAAAAAGTTCTGGTTGTTGAAGACGGACCAACGCTAACACACGGCGAAATGAAAATTGGCGCAGGTACGGTTGCTGCACGCAAAGCGGGTGCTGCTGAAATGGTTGATCCCAGAGAATATGCTGTTGGAAGATTAAAAGATACTTTCCAGATTTACCCGGGCATTGGTAAATTACTACCTGCAATGGGTTACGGTGAAGAGCAGAAAAAAGACCTGGAAAAAACAATCAACAACACACCTTGTGATGCGGTTGTTATTGCTACTCCAATTGACTTAAGCCGTATTGTTAAAATTGACAAACCTACAGTAAAAGTAGGATACGACTTGCAGGAAATTGGCCAGCCTTCACTGGCACAACCTATTCAGGACTTCATTAAAAAACACAACCTGAAATAATATATTTATTAAACGTAAGAAAGGCTTCCAGAAATGGAAGCCTTTCTTGTTTTAATATACTTATGTATCTTAATTTCAACCTCTTACAACGACTTAATAAATAGCCGGCTCACAGATTGTCCATTTTGGTTAACCATTAAAATATATCTTCCCGGTAAAAGCTTTTCAACAGGGATGATGGCATGTTTACTATTTACCTTAAGTTGTTTTACTGGTCTTCCATCAATAGTGAATAACTTAATATTATTGATTAATTGATGCGACTCAACATGTAATACCCGGGTAGCGGGATTTGGATAAACCTTTCCCTTAAAAGAGGTGTTTTGTATTCCGCTTCCCCCTATTATCATAGCCAACCGCCAATTTACGGAATTTCCCTGATAATCGATAATATTGAAATTTACAAATGCGCTGTCTAAATCATCACGAAAGAAGTTAAAAAAGCTACTTGCTGTATCATTAATGCGGCTATAGTCGGGATCCCAACTCTCATTGAGAAACAGCCTTGCTCCCGGGCTTAACACAAAATCCAACAATTGATGAGCATCTTTTACCAATTGTAATTTTGCATATACGTCATTATTCTCGTAATCGATATGTGTATATAATTCGATGCTATTAGCAGAATCGATACTTGCTAATGGTTCATCTACCCAGCTGAATTGATAAAACTGCACTGAACTATCCTGAGAAGTAACTTTCACACGATAATTCCCCAGTTCATTTGTGGGCGTATCGAGATATTCAATCGTCTGGAATATATTCATGCCAGCAGCAAAATTATCCCAAACATGTGCTGAATCATGCATCATGTAATAAAAAACAGAATCTGGCAGGAAATCATCGATTCCAGCAAAAGATGAGAGTGCAGCATCAGCCATAATAGGTTCTACACCTACCTGACCATTACGGTACACATTATGAAGTTCTACTTGTGAATTTCCAGAAGCATCATTTACCGATGCAAAAACAAATTGCCCATTGGCCAATTTTGAATGGGTTTCTTTATCGGTACCAACTGGTATGATATTGAGTGAGTCGCTCTGTATATCGTAAATTGCCAATGCACCCTGGTTACTTCCTAACATTGATGGTAAAAACACTTTTCCATACTTTAGAGTACCATCTCCTACTCCGGTAAGTGTGTCAGAAATTATTAAAGCATTATTCTCAAATAATAAATTGCCTCCCTGACCTACTTTTTGAATTTTTGTAAGATTGTTTTCTTTGCTAGTGGGTGTTTCGTGCCACGCAAACATTACATTACCTTGCGGATCTTCACCCAGACATGATGGGTTGGTCTGATTCATTTGGTTGATAACAGAAAGATTCAATCCACCGGATGGGTAGCGCATATTGCCATTTACATTGATATGCTGGGTGAATACATCATTTAGGCCATTGCCATCCGGATCTCCATACCAGGTGATATAGATACCATTATCTGAGGCAGGGTGTAGTGCAAGTCTGCGGCCACTACCAATTCCGGAATTACTTGTGATTTCTAAAACAGAATCCCACACATTCTGCCCTGTTGTGTCAATTTGTTGCACCTGAATTTGCTTATCACCATATTGTCCATCCTGGTAAGTATAGACTAAATAGACAGTAGAATCTGTAGCAGGCATTAAATTGGGATTAAAAAGTCTGATATCCGTTTCAGCAATTGCCTTTCCATTTTCCCAAATTCTTTCTCCTGTAGCAGCCAACCATTGCATTCTGATTGAATAACCATTGGCACCCATCTGATTCCATGCAGCAACCACATCGCCATTAGGCATCAATGCTGTATTGGGAGAATATTCCGAATTGTAGTCTGCTGATACAATTAACTCTACTCCGGCATCGCCCCATAAGAACTCTCCCTGTGAATTGATCTTATATCCAAAAATATCTTTATCGGTTAATCCATTACGAGCATCATTAAAAAATACATAGGCGTTAACTCCATCGTTCATTAAGGAATAATCGCTGATCCATGAATCCTGCGGATAATCAGTCACAATCAAGGGGTTTGCCCATTGTGGTTCTCCCTTAGGATTGATATACTGCATGTACATTTTAAAATTTTGCGTTTCATCGTACCAGGTTACATAGTACCCACTATCACTGGCTGTAATTTGGGGATACAGATACGAAGCATTATCAAGTTGTTCACTGATAACCACTGGTGTCTCCTGGGAAAACTGAGCACATAATGTTCCACTTACTGCTAAAAATAGCAGCATAACATAAAATTTCTTCATAAAAAGTTGGTTTAAAAATTAAGTTCTTTCCGTAAAATTTGTAGTTCTTTATATCTACCTTCAAAGCCCGGTTTCTGCAATAAGGCAAACATATTGCGTTTATAGTCCTCTACTCCGGGTTGATTAAAAGGATTAACCTGAAGCATGAGCCCGCTTATGGCGCATGTAATCATAAAAAAGTAAAACAAGCCGCCAATATTATCTATTTCGTCGTTTTGAATTTTGAGCATAAGATTAGGCACCCCGCCACTGTTATGTGCCAGCATAGTGCCTTCCATTGCATTTTTGTTTACAAAACCCATTGTTTTCCCTTCGAGATAGTTCAAATTGTCAAGGTTTTCATCATCGTGGCCAATACTTTCATCTACTGCGTTTGTATTTTGAAATTTTACGACAGTTTCAAACAGATTCCTTTTTCCATCCTGAATGTACTGACCCATAGAGTGCAAGTCTGTTGTGAGATCGACACTTGCCGGGAAAACACCTTTTCCATCCTTACCTTCACTTTCGCCAAATAATTGTTTCCACCATTCGGCAACATAATGAAACTTATGATGATAATTCACCAACACTTCTGTTGTATTTCCATTTTGATAGAGCACATTTCTAATTGCTGCATAATCAAGCGCTATATTCTCATTCGTATCGCTCCATATTTGCTTTTCCATTTTACGTGCACCTTCGATTAGCTTATATACATCGAAGCCGGCAACAGCAATTGGCAATAAGCCAACCGGTGTAAACACTGAAAAACGGCCGCCTACATCATCGGGAATAACGAAAGACTGCAAATCATTGGCATCGGCGAGCTTACGAAGAGCACCTTTTGACTTATCTGTAATAGCAACTACGCGTTCCTTCAAAGCTGTTTCGCCAAAACGTGCAAGTAATTCGTTGCGTAAGTATCGAAATGCAATAGCAGGTTCCGTAGTTGTTCCAGATTTGGAAATAACGATAATACTCCATTTTTTATCTTTCAGATACTTTGAAAGTTCTGTCAAATATCCTGGCGACAAATGATGTCCCGCATATACGACTTCACAACCATCCTTATTGAAAGTTGACTTCTGCGATTCAATAACTGCGCGTGCCCCAAGGTAAGAACCACCAATACCTATTACAACAACTACATCACTGATTTTGCGAAGATTTCCTGCTACCTCATTTATTCTATCCAACTGCTCTGTTTTCAAAGTCGACGGCAAATCGACCCAGCCTAGAAAATCATTACCAGGACAGGTTTTATCCTGAATAGATTTCATAATGTCATCACCCATAGACCGATAACGTTCGTAATGATTTTGCACCATCAAATTCTTCACCAATGATTTTTCCAATGAAATTTGCATCTGCGTAATATTTATATTATTCATTTTTTAATATCGGGATAGTATTGTGGGTTACATTAAATTCCCCAAAAAGCACCTACAATTTACCGGTCCAAAATTAAGGATTGTTTACGGGTTAAGCAAAATTGAGATAAAATAATCTTTTTATATGTCGTATACGCAGCGACATCAATGAGGATACAAAATTCTAATTAATAATCCATTAAAACACAGAATCAACCTTTCAAGAAGGTTTCGAAACCAATATTCACATAATTAATAATTAAACCCATGATAAAATACTATTTTTGCAGCCCTAAACAAAAACCGAACAATGGCACATAGCCAAAATTCATACAAAAAAGTTGACGGAGAGGTGCTTGAAAAAGGCAAAAAGCTACCACTGGTCGAGTCTTTCTATAGTATTCAGGGAGAGGGGCACCACAGCGGGAAACCAGCATATTTTATCCGCGTAGGCGGCTGCGACATTGCTTGTCACTGGTGCGATTCAAAAGTAAGTTGGAATGCCGCTTTGCATCCTTTGGTTTCAGTAGAAGAAATTGTTGAACAAGTGCTTAAAACCCCAGCGCGTTCGGTAGTAGTTACAGGGGGTGAGCCTGCTATGTATCCGCTTGAACCACTGAGTAGACTAATTAGAGCTCATCAGATAAGCAATTTTCTTGAGAGTAGCGGCGCCTATGAAATTACGGGGCAATGGGACTGGATTTGTATAAGCCCTAAACATAACAAGCCCCCGTTAAAGCAAAATCTCGAAAGGGCAAACGAACTGAAAATTGTGATTTTCGATACTGAAGATTTTGTTTTTGCCGAAAAATGGAAAAATGAGGTACCTAAAACTTGTAAATTACTATTGCAACCGGAATACTCACAATTTAATCAAATGGCTCCACTAATGGTTGAATATGTAAAGACCCATCCGGAATGGAGTATTTCGCTACAGTCGCATAAATACCTGAATATTCCTTAAGTCAGAAGCGTTAGCTGCCCCTTAGATAAAAAACATTGCAACTCCGGCAACGGCTACAAATGCACCAATAACTTCCCGGGGAGTAACACGTTCCTTAAAAATAAATACTGAAGGTAAAATAATGATTACAGGCACTAAAGAAGTCAATGTTTGAGCAATACCGGCTGAAGTAAATTTAACCGCTACCAGTGATAGGGTTACGCCAAGAAAAGGCCCAAAGAATGCACCTCCTGATGTAAACAACATGCCTTTTTTATCTTTTAAAGCAGAAAACACACGGGCCCATCTTCGCATGAAGGTGAAAACAATCATAAAACCAATGGCACCTGCCATGACGCGTATATGTGTAGACGCAATTACATTATAATCCTCCATGCCTTTTTTGCTCAATACAAGGCCAACGGCCTGACCTGTGGCTCCGCCAAAAGCCAACAAAAGTCCCATAGGATTTTGAAACCAATCTTTCAACTTAGGTTTTTTTCCATTCTGTTCTCTGGCAGGCCGGTTTAACACCACCATCATAATGCCGCTTAGTGTAATCATCATACCAAGAAGTCCTTTGGTTGTCATGGCTTCGCCCAGAATAATCCATCCGGCAATGGCCGCAACAGGTGGTGCAAGGGCCATAACCAACATCGAAATACGGGCTCCCACTACCACGAACGCCTGAAAAAGTAATAAATCGCCAATTGTAAAACCAATTAAACCAGAAAGCGCGAGCCAGGTAATATTATAAGTAGTAGCATCGAGTGGTAGAAAATATCCGCGTGTAATCCACGTTACTGTTCCGAGAAGAAAAAATGCCATGAACAACCGGATAAGATTTACCGATAAGGAACCGATACGTTTTCCGGCTGCCTCAAAAAACATTGATGTAGCCGTCCAGCAAACGGCTGTAGCAATTCCGGCAATTTCCCCGTAATAATTTTCCATAAGCAATTAAAGATGCGCAAGATGGCAAAAAAAATATAAAATCAGGTAAAGAAATTCTGTTAAAGCTATTTATTATATGTATTTTCGTTATCATGGAAACTGGAGAGGATAGAATAAAAACAATTAAAGACAAACTAGCTGAAGCCCCCCTCTTTATTGGCACTCAAGGATACCAACTTGAGACCGTTATACGAGCATCGATGTTGGTTGAATACTCCGACGGACAAATAATTTTTGAAAAAGGTGATCGTGCCAATGGTTTTTTCATCATTTTAGAAGGGAAAGTAAAAATACACGCCAGACAAATAAAATACATAGAGCTGGGGCCAGGCAAGTATTTTGGTGAATATGCACTTATTGAAAACCAACCTCATTCATCAACAGTTACGGCCATCAACCATTGCAAGTGCCTTGTAATGCCACCTGACATTTTCAATAATTTACTGCAGCAAAGCCTGCCTTTTAGCAACAGGCTTTTACAAACACTTATCCACAGACTGCGATCCAAAGATAAGCTGGAAATATCGCTGACAGAGAAGAATGCAGAAATTAGCGAGCAGAATGAGAAAATCAGGGAACAGAATCAAAAAATCAGGGAGCAAAATGAGCGCATACAGGAGAGCATTGAGTATGCGGGCATGATACAATCGACCATGCTTCCCTCTACCAAACTTCTGGAGATGAAACTGGAAAACTATTTCCTGATATTTCACCCCCGCGAAAAGGTAAGCGGCGACTTTTACTGGTTTGCCCAGATTGAAAATAAATACTGTATAGCCATATCTGATTGTACAGGCCATGGCGTGCCGGGTAGCATGATCAGTATCCTTGGAATTTCTTTTTTAAACGAAATAATAAACCGGGTAGAGCAACCGGTTCCGGGAGAAATATTAACGCTACTTAACAATAAAATGCAAAATGCACTGAACCAGAATCATGAAAAATATCACTCTCACGATGGTATGGATATAGCACTTATTATTATTGATTTTGACAATATGGAGCTTTCTTTTTCCGGGGCGCAGAGCCCGATGTATTTGGTTCGGAACCATGAATTATCTGTATTTGACCCTGATAAAGTCAATGTAGGCACAGCTCCACACAACTATCACTTTACAACTCAGGACACTTTGCTTGACAGAGATGACATGCTATATTTTTTCACAGATGGCTTAGTTGACCAACTTGGTGGATATGAATATAAGCGATACGGTACTAGCAAGCTTAAAAAGCTACTTACGCAAATTGCTGAACAAAATACTCAAATTCAGCAACAGGCCATTTTAGATAGTTTCTGGGAATGGAAAGGAGAAAACAAACAGACCGACGATATTACTTTATTGGGGATTAAAGTATAAAAAAACTCCCGAAATAATTCCGGGAGTTTTTTTAATGTCTGATCTATTCAGACTATTATCGTTTTAAAATTTTACGGGTTTGCAATACACCTTCAGAGTTGACCAGTTTCACCATGTAAAGTCCATTGGCAAAATTACCCATACTAACCTGGTAATCTGTATCGGCTGAAACCTTGCGCACCTGCATAAGTTTACCCACAGCATCGTAGATTTCAATACGGGCATTTGGATCGACATTACCCTGATAGCGCACATTCAATGTGTTTTTTACCGGATTCGGGTAAAGCATAAATTCAGCCAATAATTTTTCTGATATACCAACAGGTGCAATACTATAATGCATATAAAAACTTAACATTTCTGCAGAATCGGGCATGGTGTGAAGGTTATATTTAATCAATGCATCGCCTGCATTACTCTGAGGCTCCAGGTCTGCATCAAAAATAATGGTTTCAGCCGCTGTAAGCGTAATCATATTACTTTCCATACTGTTAGGAGGATAGCAGTTCGTTCCAATGCAGAAATAAGTGCGCATACCTTCCGGCAAGGTTAAATCTTCGCGAGTTAACTGCAAATCTATATCTCCGGAAGATACATTCTCAATAATAAAATGACCTGCTATAACAAATTCATCGGCACTTCCATTTACATGAATGGTATCGCCATTGTTTACGAGTTCCTCAGAGTCACTAATCTGAAGCTCAAAAGACTGCGCATTCAGTGCGATTCCGGAAATCAAAAAGATAATTAAAAGGTAGATTTTTCTCATAGTTGTAAAATTTGGTTAGATAATAAATCGTATGTTATTCTGTAATAAGTTTGACTTGCTCTCCGGTATAAATCTCTTTGGTATTTTGATCAACAATAATGCCAACGACATAGAGATTTTCTACCTGCCAATCAGCATCTAAGGTGGTGTTAAAACCAAGCTCAGCCACACCATCGGTGAAATTCACCGTAGAACCGTTAATATTATTAATACATTTTCGAAGCACATGTCTGTGGTCGTATGGGTCGATATCTGTTCCGGCTTGCGGTCCAGGGATATGGTCTTCCAAAACAAAAGCATAAAACCTCAATGGGTTTTGCGCTTCTGCGCGCTCGGTAATTACAAACCGGGCCTCTAGCAAATTCTCTTGCAATTGAATATCGGGCGTAATAATAAAGTCCGTATAATCCGGAATTACACTACCAACCTCACCTTGCCAGGAAGTCGGGGCACCAGAAATAGCATCGTTTTCATTAAGGCTTGCGATTGAGGCCGCGGGCGTTGTGCTCAGTCCAAGATCGGTAAAGATTTTATCTCCAAAAGGAGTTCTAAAATCCGGTTCGCCAGGGTAAGGTTCTGCAAAAAAGCCGGCATGCACACTCAGAGTTATAACATGTCCATGATACACGGAATCGATTTCTTCTATGGCGGCATGGCCTGCCGGACAGTTTGTACAATGTATGCCTGTAAATTCAAAAATAACGGCTTTTTTTGTCAGCTCTGTCGCTTCGTCAATTTCAATTTGGTTGCCATAAGGTTCATTAACCTCATCGCACGAAAACATTGAGGACAAAGCAGCAAATAAAATTACATATATCAGTCGTATCATATCTTAACTTTATTTAAAACGTTGAAGTTAAGGTTACATAAGCACCGTAGGCTGATGGAACCTGACGGCAGACACCGCCAATACATACAATTCCCTCACGTTGCTTTCCAAAATTCAGCTGAACACGATTTCCTCCTTTATTATATCCCATACTCAGCGTATAATAGTGTACGCGTAAATCTTTATGATCATTACCATAATTGTATTGGTCCATAACAGAAAAAAACCAGTGAGGAGATATTGTATACTCGAGCATTACACTGTACCAGTCGCCGCGATCTTGTTCAGTCATTAATATTTGCTGTTCGAGCCTGATGGTATGGCGGCGTTTTATGCTATAACTCAAATCGAGTACACCTGTTTTGGCGTACACAGTGCCTCCCTTTCCTTCGATGAATTGCTGATTGTAGCTAACATATTGACCTATAAAGGTACCCTTAAATTTCCGTGAAAATTTACGCTCAATTATAAGGCTAAAATCATCATAAAGCAGCTCATCTGAAATGGCCAGGAACTTATCTTTATAGCCGAGGGTATCATTTTCAAGACCCGCTGTTTCTCGTTCAATATCGTGTACCCGTGAATAATTCAGTGTAATTAAAGTACCGTACTTCCCGCCAAGTGCTGTGTTCCGTTTTAGCCTGTAATAAAACTCGCCCTGCACTCCTGCTTCTCCGGTGAGCTGAGTGGCGTAAGGATACATAGCCGTGAGTGCATAGGCGTGATTTTTGGTTACAGCAGGCAAATAATTAATCAATAAGTTCTTATCCACTGCCTGATAATCTGATCGGAAGCTCATATTATCGACCCATTTACCACTGAGCATAGCACCAAATACTCCTTTAGACCATGTGCTATTAAGCAACAAAGCATCGCCGTCTTTATAAATCATACCGTTATCGGCCGATGGGTCATTGATCTTGTGCGCATATTCACCTTTCAAAGAGAACATGCCATGCTGAAAATTAAAACGGCCGGCAAAGGAGGCTACATTTTCAGGCAAATTGTATTGTACATTTTCGTCTTTCTGATATTTTGAAACCACACTACCACCTAAAACTAAACGTGTTTTAGCATACTTTAAAGTATCAAAAAGCTGGTTAATGTTTACCTCGCCGTCGAAACCCCTCACTATACCTTCACCTAAATCGAAGAATATTCTTTGCCTACCGTAAAGGCCTTTAAAATAGACACCTTTGTAGGGATTGTATTTTACGTGTATACCCTCAAAGGCATTATCGTAGTCAAGGTTTTTATCTTCCCATGCACGTAATACCAACCCATTGCCAAACTGATCGTAAAAATTCCCAACAGTAAACTCGAGCTCTTCATTTTTATATGACAAAAAACGGTAAGGGATTCCGGTGCCATCGTTGCCCTTATCAAAACCTTGTAGTGTATTCAAATAACCTTCGAAACGCATACCTGCGGTAAAATCACCATACTCATAACGAAAATTGGCATAACCGTTCATCAATGTTTTTTCAGGTGGCACCTCTGTACCAATTACACTATCTTTGAGATAATACCAGGCCTCCATGTTAAAATTACCGCTCAGGCGACCTTTGGGTTGTTCTTCTTTTTGTGATAAAGCCATTAGGGGAAATAACAATACCAGCGACAGCAAAAAAAACTTTCTCATAGCTTTCAAAAATTTATTCTCCGCTATTGGGGATTTCGGAGCATGAAGCTTATTTAGTATACGTATTATTTTTCTGTAATTTCGAGCAATTTGTCGTATAATTCATGCTCATCACCATCGACATAAGCTGTATGTTGCCATACAATTTTGCCATTACCGTCTATTAAAAAGGTGTGGGGTACATTGGCCACATTCATCGCTCGTTTAAATTCGCCGTTTTCATCAAGAAAAACATCAAACTGCCATCCACGGGCATTGACGTATGGAGCCACACGACCGGAGCTACGGGTGTCGTCGGTAGAGACGGCTATAATTTTGACTCCTGTTTCATCTTTCCAATCCATATAGTAATCATTGTAAGCATTTAGCTCTTTTACGCATGGCTTACACCATGTAGCCCAAAAACTAACAACGAGAGGTTTACCATCATTAGAAAAAGTTGAGGTATTTACAACCTGACCCGAGAGTTTTTTCACATCGGCAGAGGGCAGATTTTGCGCCGACAAGCTCAGTGTCATCAACACTAATGCAATCATTAAAATACTTCTCATAGCTGAATATTAACAAGTTAAACCAATTATAAAATTTCAGGGAGTAAACGGGTATACTCCACAAAAAAAGACCTCATAATCTTTTGCGAGGCAAGATACAAAAAACTTTAGTTCCATAAAATGAAACAAATAACTATTGCCTCATAATTGAAAATATGCTATTCATCTTTTTTTAAAATATTTTCATAAAATTTCCGATTTCCTCTGATAAAGAATTATTAACTTCATGACATGAAAAAATCAAAGTCAAAAAGCATCTGACATCATGAAACTGTCCAAAGAAGAACTCAGCTATTATAAACTTCTATCCCGCTCTTACCCCACAATCCAGGCAGCCAGCACAGAAATAATCAACTTGTCGGCAATACTCAATCTACCTAAAGGTACAGAACATTTTATGTCTGATATACATGGGGAATACGATTCGTTTATTCATATTGTGAACAATGCCTCCGGGGTGGTAAAACGCAAAATAAATGACGTTTTTGGGGATACGATTTCGCAAAGAGACAAATCAGAGTTGGCTACAATTATATTCTACCCCAAAGAAAAACTCAAAGTAATAGAACACAACCATGAGCATGAAATGAAGAATTGGTATAAAGTTACACTCTTCAGACTTGTGGAAGTATGCCGCAATGCATCAACAAAATACACACGTTCGAAAGTAAGAAAGGCCCTACCCAATGATTTTGCTTATGTTATTGAAGAATTATTGCATGAGCAGGAAAATGCCCCTAACAAACAGGAGTATTACAATGGGATTATTGATACAATCATACGCATCAACCGGGCAGACAACTTTGTGATGGCCATATCGGAACTTATTAAGCGGCTGGTAATTGACCATCTTCATATTGTAGGTGATATATTTGACCGTGGGCCAGAACCAGACCGAATTATAGATACCTTAATGACCTTTAAGAGTGTCGATATTCAGTGGGGCAATCACGACATATTATGGATGGGTTCTGCCATGGGTTGCACCGGTTGCATCTCTAATGTTTTACGAATATCGGCCCGATATGATAATTTATCGATTATTGAAGAAAACTATGGCATAAATCTGATGCCCCTGGCCACATTTGCCATGGAAACTTACGAAAATGATTCATGCGAGGTATTTGCCCCTAAAAGCGAGGCTTCAGCTGAAAATAGTCCCCAGCAGCAGCTAATGATAAGACAAATGCACAAGGCTATAAGCATTATTCAATTTAAAATTGAAGGAGCCATCGTTAAACGAAACCCCTGGTACCAAATGGAAGGCCGCCTGCTGCTCGATAAAATTGATTATAAATCGGGGACAATAAAAATTGGGAACAAAAGCTATCCGCTGAAGGACAATGCATGGCCCACAATCGATCCTGCTAAGCCCTATGAGCTAACGAGCGAAGAAAAAAAATTAATGGAGCGTTTGCAACACTCGTTTATAAACTCAGAGAAACTGCAAAAACATCTGCACTATTTATATGAAGTGGGAAACATGCATTTGGTATTCAACAATAACTTATTGTATCATGGTTGTATGCCGATGACCAGAAACGGCAACTTCCAGCGCATGAAAATTTTTGACAAGAGCTATAGCGGCAAAGCATTGGTTTTAAA
Organism: Salinivirga sp.; assembly: GCF_055145285.1. NCBI lineage: Bacteria > Pseudomonadati > Bacteroidota > Bacteroidia > Bacteroidales > Salinivirgaceae > Salinivirga > Salinivirga sp. Next base: position 19,276 of record NZ_JBSRDC010000043.1, read on the forward strand.
ACTTGAAAAAATAGTGCGCAAAGCATTTTCCAACCATTTAAAGAACACACCCAACTCCTATGAGCTGGACTTTTTGTGGTATTTATGGGCAGGACCGGTTTCGCCGCTATTTGGGAAGAAGAAAATGGCCACTTTTGAGCGGTATCTCCTGTCAGATAAGACCACACATCACGAGGAGAATAATCCATACTTTGCTTTGCGCGATGAAGAGGAAACGTGCAATAAAATTTTAAAAGATTTCGGAATCGATCCCGCACAAGGGCATATCGTGAATGGCCACACACCGGTTAAGCGTAAAAAAGGTGAAAATCCGGTAAAAGGTAACGGTAAACTTATCGTAATTGATGGTGGTTTGGCAAAGCCATATCAAAACATTACGGGAATAGCCGGATATACCCTAATTTACAATTCTTATGGCTTAACATTAGCTTCGCATAAACCATTTGAATCCAGAAAAAAAGCAATTGTGGAAAATGCCGACATATCAACCACCAAATTAATGCTCGAGCGCAATAATGTACGGAAAAGGGTTGGTGATACAGAGATAGGATTTGAACTGAAAGGGCAAATTCAGAATTTGGAAAGACTATTGGAAGCCTACCGCGAAGGCATAATAAAAGAACAGCCTAAGCGACTCTAATAAATTATTATACACTTAAACGCATTGCAAAAATAATATCAGTCTGGGAAACCCTGTGATTGGATAATTCCAGATTAACGAAATAAATTTGGTTCTGCATTCTCATATTTTAAGGTATTCACTTCTGTTTTCATACTTTTGGAGACCTGAAATAATTGACTTTTCATCAACTCTTCCACCAGTGTGTAAACCAAATCATTGTATTCATCTATTTCACCTGAGTAAATCAGGGTTACTTTTACTTGCCCATTTCGCTTAGGCTTTAAATACCATTGGGCTATAAATGGCATAATGCTCTCATGTTCAGTATCATAATTAATTGAATTATTCAGCTCCATGGTACAGGTAACAATACCTGAACGGCTATTTTGGCTGAATGCCACTTTTACAACAGCGTCTCTGTTAATAATATTATCTACTGTAATATTCAGGTAATAGTATCGCTCTGTTTCGCTGACTTTTTCAATTAACCTGGCTTTTTTAATATTGCTAACCATTTTCTTAAAGGCCTCTGCATCAAGCAAAAAACTAATGGCACTGTTCATATCAGCATTTAGTTTGAAAACCGTTTTTATATCATTAAGGCGGTGGGCACTCTCCCGCTCGTATACATTCACACCAGCCTCGCTTCTTGTTTTGTTCCATGAGTGCTGAGCCATGGCATTATGCGAAAAAACAAACAGGTTTGTTATAATGAGTAAGAAAGTTATAAAATGTGTTTTGCTAAATATTTTTTTTAGCATTTTACCTCCCGGATTAAACAATTAACATTAAACTCCACACATAAAATTCTATGGATGGCAGGATTATTTCTTATTTATTACGAAGAATAAAATTCGTTAAATTGTCCGCTTCTGGTCAAAATCTTCAAGATACTTACCTACACGATCGAGGAACATTCCTCCCAAAGCACCATCTACAACTCTGTGATCATAGCTCATTGCCAAAATCATAATGTGTCGAATACCAATGGTGTCTCCTGAAGGCGTTTCAATGACCGCTGGTTTCTTCTTAATTGCCCCCAAAGCCAAAACGGCCACTTCAGGTTGATTAATCACCGGTGTTCCGGTGATGTTATTGAAGGTTCCCACATTGGTCACAGTAAATGTGCCTCCCTGAATCTCATCGGGTTTCAACTTATTGCTGCGTGCACGCGAAGCCAAATCATTTACTGATCGCGCCAGTCCAACAAGGTTTTTCTCATCTGCTTGTTTGATCACCGGTACAATAAGATCGCCGGAAGGCAAGGCCGTTGCCATACCAATGTTAACCTGCTTATGACGTATTATTTTAGTACCGGAAACAGACACATTTATCATCGGATAATCTGCGATAGCTTTAAGAAGAGCTTCTATGAAAATTGGGGTATAAGTTAATTTTTCATTATGCTTTTCCTGGAAATCACTTTTGTGTTTATTTCTCCAGTTAACAATATTGGTCACATCAACCTCGACAAAAGACGTTACGTGCGGGCTTACCCTTTTACTTGTAACCATATGGTCGGCAATGAGTTTTCTCATGCGTCCCATTTCTGTAATTTCGTCTCCGGGGAGCGATGGTATTGATATTTCGGGTGCAGGTACTGCATTACCAACACTTTTAGTTTGTGGTTCAGAAGCTGGTTGCTTTGTTTGTTTTTGTACTTTAGGATTGTTTAACCAGTTCAGCACATCGTCTTTTGTCACTCTACCATGCAGTCCTGTTCCTTTGATTTGTTCTAATTGATCAAAGCTTATATTCTCTGCTTTGGCAATACTCTTAACCAAAGGCGAAAAAAACGAAGCACTACCCAATGATTCGGATTCACTGGTTTCAGTTCTATCGTCCGATGTTTGCATTTCAGCTTCTGCCTGCTCTTTTGGCTCATCCTGCACCGATGTTTGTTTGGGCTTTGCCGATTTTGAATCATCCGTATCGTCTTCTGTTAAAATAAACGACTCGTCTACATCTTCAGCAGATTCTGCTTCAATAACTGCTATGAGATCGCCAACTTTTGGCACATCATTTTCGCTAAAAAGCTGACGGGAAAGTTTACCTGAAACCGGCGCCGGTATTTCACTATCTACTTTATCGGTTGCAATTTCTACTATGGGATCGTCTTCTTCTACTTGTTCTCCAACCTGTTTCAGCCACTGGGTTATCGTAGCCTCAATAACTCCCTCACCCATAGCGGGTAACAAAACTTTTACTTTTACCATAACGTTGCGCGAAATAAATTTTTTACTCTAAATCACTTGTAATACAATTCAGCTTCCTAAATGTTTCCATAAACGAAAAACAATGGCTAAATCATTGACAAGTCGATAGTCCTTGGCATAAATCATATTGACACGCTGAATCAAATCGGCGGACAAGTTCTGTTTTGCGTGTAACATGCCAGGGTGCACAACACCGCTTTTTATATTTGGCAATTCGTGAAGTCGCTCTGTTTGCCCAAAACCTACCCAGCTCTTTTTGCCCAAAAGCACAGACCAGGCATTTCTGAATAATCCACCTTTTTGCCTAACTGTAAAAAATAAAACCGGATATAGAATAATTAGCAACAGCGCAAGCGCAATATCAAATGTGCGTTTAAAACGTTGGTTCGAGGGTTTATTAATAGCATTTACCTCAATGCTGTATACATCATCGAGCGAATGTATTGTACTACTGCCAATTACTGCGATACCATCTGGTGAAACAATTTTAAAACGAAGGCGTGGGTCACCAAGTTTAATCATGAGCCGGATGATGTTTCTGGCAGGTAAATGTTGTGCACTGAAAATAACTTCAGCAACGTTATTTACTTTAACTACCTTTTCTATATTTTCAAGATTACCGAGTGCTTTTTCATCAGGATGATCGGCGACAGACACAAAGCCTATTACATTGGTTTTTATATTGTTGGAAAAAATCTTTTGTACACGTTCAACATCGCCAGCTTCGCCCACTACAATAGTGTTGACGGCTTGTGTTTTACTGGCTGGTTCACCTTCAATTTTTCGATGAATATACCTCAATGCCGGAACTGTAATAGTAGCCCAAACACCGCCCAAGAGAAGCATCACGCGGGAAAACCGGTAATTTTCGGGAAGCAAAGCATACACAATTAAAAGTAATAAAAGCCCCCATCCAACTCCTTTCAATATATCGAAAAACTTATATGGTTTGTCGTATCCTCCGCTATAAAGCAGGGCTATTATCCATATTAACACATAAAATGGAACCACAATAGTTAAATAATTGTCGGGGAACCAATTAGTAACTCCAAACTGGTATTTTTCCCAAAGCGGTGTAAGCAGCCAAAAACCGCCCCACAAAACTAAAAAATCAAGAACCGGCATAAAAAGTCGTTTGAGCAAACGCTTAAAAATAGCCAATCCGGCGCTGAGCATTATAGCCATTCGTATCATGAAAGAAAATACAGAAGCATACCTACGCGCAAAGTGTTTTTGCGTAAATATGATCATGGCATTGTAAAAAACTACAACATAGTTTATACTTTCTTTTTTGGTACTTTCGCCCTTATAATGAATTATGGTTGTGCCCGGAAAGTAATAATTCTTATAACCGGCCTTAGTGATGCGGTAACTCCAGTCGATATCTTCTCCATACATAAAAAAAGTTTCATCGAGCCCGCCAATTTTATCCACTACTTTTTTTCTAACCAACATAAATGCTCCTGAAAGCACATCGACCTCGTTAACTTTATCTTTGTCCAGATATTTAAGATGATATCGACCAAATTTTCGTGAATAAGGAAAAAGCGATGACAATCCGGCAACTTTATAGAAAGCGACCATAGGCGTGGGTAATCCCCTTTTTGATTCGGGTAAAAATTCCCCATTGCCATCTATCATTTTTACGCCCAAGCCACCAGCATCCGGATGGCTATCCATAAACTCGATAACTTTTACAAAGGTATCCTCTTCCACCACAGTATCCGGATTCAGCAGCAACACATAAGCTCCGTTTGCCTGCTTTATAGCCTGGTTATTGGCTCTGGAGAATCCTAAATTCTCCTTGTTCTCAATTAGTTTTACCCAGGGAAAATCATTATGAACCATCGACACGGATCCATCGACCGAATTGTTGTCAACCACAAAAACCTCAGCAGCTGTTTTTGCCATAGCATTTTCGACTGACTGCAAACATTGGCGCAGAAAGTGCCTGACATTGTAGTTGACAATTATAACCGATAGCTTCATTAAAAGATATTGTTAAAAGAGCAGTAAAAACACAAAAATAAAAAAAGCCGGCAATGAATGCCAGCTTTATATTGAAAACTTTATTTCTTAGTGTCTGAGTACCCACACCTGAACATCCTGATTTTTCATGCGTCTGTATTCGTTAAAGGCCTTTTGCCGGTCCACATAACTATTGTATGAAACCCTGTAGAAACCGCGTCGTTCCATGAATACTTCAGAATTATACCCTTCGCTGTTCAATTTTTGAACAAACATGTCGGCATATTTTTTATTTTTAAAACTACCGGCTACCAGGTAATATTTTTTCTGATTCTTTTGCCTTTTTACTTCTTCTGCTTTACGCATACTTTCCTGGCGTGCATTTGCAATGCTATCTTGTTTGGCCTGTGCCAATCGAATAGAATCCATTCTCGCTTGTTTGGCTTTAATTGCTGCACTATCAACTGCGACTTCTTTTGGTTCGTCTTTACCAAAAATAGAGCCGCCAAACCAACCTTGCACAGTACCCCAGTTTAGATAGGCAATCACTGCGCCTGCTCCCAGCACAACAACGATGGCCGCTGTAATAATTATAACTGAAGAATTATCTGACTTTTTGGGTGATTGTTTTGCGGCGGGTGGCTTTTTACCTGGCGGGACGCTGGCACCACCACTGGCGGTTTTCTGTTTAGCCCCTGTATTTTTTTTCGATTCGGGTGCACCAGCTTTTACCTGAGTTTTTGATTCTTTTTTATCGCTAAACTTCTCGTTTATTGTTTTTTCTTCACTACCCACTGCTGCTTTTTTTCCAGCTCCATCATCTTTTTTCTCAGCTTTCGTATCTTCTGGTTTTTTTGGGGCTGTTTTTTCTTTTTCGTCAAGCTTTACAGATGTTGCAGATGTTGCAGATGCAGCCGATTTTTCTGCTTCCGGCTTTTCCTCACCTGCTTTAAATCTAACAGAACCCCGGGTATCTTTATATAAATATCCCAGATCTGCAATTTTGTATGGTTTGTTGGCTTTTAATTCTTTTAGGATATCATCGACAAAAGCCTTAACCTTTTTTTGAGCCTCCTCCTTAACAATGCTCTCTTTTTTTGCAATATGGTTAATGAGTAAACCATCATTATATTTAAGAAAATCATTGAAAGAGACTTGTTTTTCAGTACTCCCAGGGGAAGATTTCACCATAAATGCACCAAAATCCGGTACAATTACCCTGGTATTGCTTTTCAGTAATTCAGCTATGTATTTATCTATCATGACGAAAAAGTTTTCTGACAATTTGGACTAATATATTCAATTTTTTTTATTTCAGCAACAAAGATTGTTTTTTTATTTTCTCCACTATTTAAATACTATACGTTTTATTAGCATATTAAATTCGTGTTCAAAATTCGGTGTAAAAAAATTATCACCTAACTTTTCCCTAATTTCTTTAATGCTCATCCATTGGCCCCCGGCTAATTCTTTTGAATTTGGAGATGGGTTTTGACTTGTTGTTAATGCAAAAACATATACAAATTCTCTTTCCACATTGCTTTCCCATTTATATGAAAATAAAAACTTTGCATCTTCTATTTCAATATTCAGCTCTTCCTTGCTCTCTCGCTGTAGCGCCTTTTGGGGTGTTTCCTTAAAAGACACATGTCCACCGACTGAAGTATCCCATTTACCGGGTTGTATATCTTTATGCATGGGCCTTTTCTGCACAAATAGCTGCCCCTTGTTGTTGAAAACATGTAAATGCACAACAGGATGCAAAACTTTGGACCCATTATGAACCTGCGATCTGGTGGCTTTTCCAACGACCTTGCCTTGCTGATTTAGTACGGGTAGCCACTCAATATTTTGGGCCATCCATCGCTGGCGTATAAGCTCTACAAGGAACCATACCCCTGCAATAATATAAAATAGCCCGCCACTAATAAACGCCCAGGCCTCTTTTGACAGAAAAAATGCACTATAAAAGACAAGCACAGTGTGACCCAAAAATAACCAAAATAATACACGTGTTTGATTACGTAAATGCCTGAGCTGCTCATTGTCAAAATCCTTATCGGGCATATAGCGCCGAGCCATTCCCAACATAATATTTTTGGGAGAATAGGCACTAAGTCCGATAATTACAACTAAAATTGATTGAATAATTCCGGGCTTAAGTTTAAAAAAAATCTCGTCGTGCAAAAGAATGCTAACTCCACCAAAGGCTGCCAGAAGTATGGTATCGAACAATACAAATGTATCGGCTTTTTTATTGCGAACCCATGTAAAAACAAAAACAACCAATCCTGTTATAAGTGCAAGAATGATAGCATTTGTGGTACCCGCAAATTCATCAGCTAAAATAAAAACGAGCAAAGGCAGTAAGCCCGGTAGCAGAATTGTTAAATATTTGAATTTGTTTTGCAAAACTACTCGGCAATTATATCGTCGTATTGCAGCGGAATATTCAGTTCCATTCCTTCTCTAAGACGATCGGCATTATCTAGTTTATTGGCTTTTAGAATATCTTTTACAGGAGTATGATATTTTTCTGCTATGGAGCTCAGTATTTCACCCTTTTCAACTTTATGAACAGCTTTTACAGGAATCCTTACCCGCTGACCTAAGCGCAAGCGTTTTGCCTGAACATTGTTTACCCTCTCCAGCATTTGAACGGTAACATTAAACCTAATACCTAAGCGGTAAAAATTATCGCCTTTTTGGATTTTATAGGGTATAAACTCGGGTTTAATGCCCTGGGGTTCTTCAATTTTTTTTTCTAATTGTTCCTTGCGGGCAGGTTTTATGGTGTCTTTCGGCTGGGTATCGGCCACACTCTCCTTCGGTTGGACTTCTTTTGTAACATTTTCATGATTAAAAGCAATCTCACTGATACCATACAACAATGCTATCAGTCCAATTACACCAATGACGATCCAGACTACCTTTGGGACACCTTTTCTACCTTCTACTATTTCTGTTTTTTCTCCGGCCTCAGGGGCATATGGCACCTTGTGCGGATCGAATACATGCATAAGTGTCAGGGTAATATTATCCTTGCCACCTGCCTGATCGGCCTTTTGTGCCAAATTTGTAGCCATGAAATCGACCGAGGCATCCGGATCATTGACTACCTCTGCAATCTGACTTTCTGTTAGTTCTTTAAAAAGCCCGTCTGATGTAAGCAGCAGTGCATCTCCCTCTTCCATTGAAAGGGGCTGTTTACATACTGAAAAGTTCACATCTTTCTGAAAGCCTAAAGCTCTATCGACGATATAGTAACCCGGGTCGGATTCTAAATTATCCTGAGTTATTTTATTTTGAGACAGAGCTGTATGTGCTTTGGTATGATCGCGGGTAAGCCTGTATATTGTATTGTCTCTTACAATATAGAACCTCACATTACCAATGTAGGCGTAATATACGAGTTCATCCAAAACAAGCACAATACCACAACTGGCACCCATCCCTTTGAACCGCTCATTTTTTTGAATATGATCGTATAACTGAAAATTTGCCAATGTAAGGGCATTGGTCAGAGCTTTTTGCGGATTTTTGAATTGTGTGTTTCGAAATTGCCTTTTAATAGACTCAATGGCCATTTTTGAGGCAATGGCTCCGCCTCCTTCTTTTCCATTTATACCATCGCAGATTGCAAATCCATAACCTCCTGGTATTTGAAACTCAGCATAGGCATCCTGATTATGCTTGGCCTGGCTTCCTATCAGGCTGATTGATTTATATTTAATGGTAAGACTGTGCTCTTTACCCATACTTTATGCAATTTTCACAAATTTAAAGCTAAAAATGAAACATACCTAAAATTACACCACTAATTATCCTTGAACTAAAAGAAATTGTAAATTTATTGATTACTTATCAAATAACATCAAATAATTTAACATAAATTATGTTTATGCATAGCAACTTAATGAATCACCGTGACAGTGCCCCGCACTACTTTCTCTTTTTTCCCGGGAAACCTGTATCTTGCAACGTATAAATATCCTCCTGACATTACAAAGTCACCTTTATACCTTCCACGCCACCCAGTATTGATGTCATCGGTTTCAAATATCAATTCGCCCCACTTATTGTAGATTTTTAAGTTGAAACTTTCTGGTAGCGATCTTTGCGGTATTGCCTTAAAAACACCATCCATGCCGGGTTCACCGGCTATTATGGCGTTTGGCCACAACAAATCATCCAGTATTTCAATCTCCACAGGGTTTGACCTTACCGTAATGGAATCACCAACGTTAGCCTCAATGTAATATTTTACTTTTGAATCATTCAAGGTTAATTCGAATATGCTATAATCGTCGTATACCATTGGAATTGGGCCGGGATCAAAAACATCAACCGTCTCTTCCACTTCCCGATACAGGTTATATGTAGCATCTGCTTTTTTGAGGCCGTTGGCTTCTAATCTGATATAATCTTCATTATCTCTTGCGGCTAAAACTATGCTGTTCAGGGTATCGGAACGGACGGAATTCAACCCGCAAGCATTATAGGCAGCCACATAATAGTAAATAATATTTTCGCCAACCCCTACGTCACTGTAGGTTAGATTTTCATTTTGCACATTATCGTAAGTGGATACAGTATCATAATTACCATAAATTTGTTGGGAGCTCATTAATTCAATATGATTCGTTACTTGTTCATCAAGCTTTATTGTTCCGGTATTGGAAAAAGAATGAGAAGTATGCAGTGACTCAATATAGGGTTTACCGGGATTAGCTGGTGTGGTAATTTTCTTAGTTACAGGATTAGAAGACGATGTAAAATCAACTGTTTCGGCAGATAAACGAAACCAATATGTTTCTTCACGTTTAAGGTTCTGAAATGTATATGAATTGCCTGTAGCTGATGCTGTCAGGAAATCGGATTCCGATATTGCTTTTATTGTATATTCCGGTTCTAAAATACCTGAAGGGGCTTCGTCGCTGTAATAATCGTTCCAGAAAAGTTTCACAATAGCCAAACAGGAATCATAGGTTAAAACCCTTAACCTAAAATTTCGCGAGAATTGATCTTCTATCTTCGATTTTAAAAACTCCCCATCTACAATTGTAAATGCTACCAGACCATATCCTTGTATATCATTGGCTGGGTCGGAAGAAAAGTCCATATAGAATGTAGCAGTTGCGTCATTTATGGTATCAGGATTGGCATAACCAGATCCGGGAATTACGTCTCTTACAATAAAGCCGCTTGAATCTATATCATACCCTGTCCAGTCATATAGTTCCCAGCCTAACACACAGTGGTATGTGCCATTTGGTGCAGTGTCGACAGAAATAGAATCTATTATCGGAGGCTCAATAATAATTTGAGCTTCCATTTCATTATTACCAAAAACCACAGCCACTAAAAAAAATACTATCAGTTTTATTTTTAACATACTTCGTACAAAAATCAATTCTTTCACTAGAAAAAAACGCTTATTAAAAATATATATAATTTTATTCTTAAAAATAAGCCTCAAAATTATTCAGGGCTTCTTCGTATTCTTTAATTAAATTTTGCATGATTTTTTTCACCGGCTGAATGGAAGATATCATCGAAGCTGATTGGCCTATTTCCAGTTCACCATCTACCATATTGCCTTCAAAGATTCCTTTTCTCGCGCGGCCTTTACCTAATAATTCCACAAGCGATTCTTTGGTTGCCCCAGCATTCTCTTGTTCCATAACTTTGTTACAAAACTCATTTTTAAGCATGCGTACCGGAGCAAGTTTTTTCAGGGCCAGTATGGTATCACCTTCCCGTGCGCTAATAACTTTTTCTTTAAAGCTATCGCTGGCTGAAGATTCTTCACTGGCAGCAAACAAACTTCCTATCTGCACCCCATCGGCACCCAAACTCTGAACAGCCAATATAGCGCGACCTGTGGCAATACCACCAGCCGCAATTACAGGAATATTTATACTTTTTTTGATGAGTTCTACCAATGTTAGCGTAGTTGTTTCTTCTTTGCCATTATGCCCTCCTGCTTCGAAACCTTCAGCAACTAAGGCATCTACTCCGGCCTCTTCACTTTTTACAGCAAATTTTGCACTTGAGACAACATGTACAACCCTGATTCCATTTTCTTTCAAAAGGCTTGTAAATTTCTTGGGGCTGCCGGCAGAAGTGAACACAACAGGTACTTTTTCCTTCAGAACAATATCAATAAATTCCTCAGCATAAGAATATAGCAGCGGAATATTTACACCAAAATTTGTAACACCATTTTCTTTTATTCTTCGTATATGCTCAATAAGCACTTCAGGACGCATTGAACCTGCACCAATCAATCCCAAACCACCAGCCTTTGACACAGCTGCGGCAAGACGCCAGCCACTGCACCAAACCATTCCGCCCTGAATGACAGGATATTTAATATTAAGCAACTTAGTTAGTGGATTCATAAAACAACTGTTAATGAAAATATAGAACTAAAAAAAACTTTCGATCTCCACCATAAATAATTGCTCTTTTTTATTTAGCAACTATATTTGTAAATTACAAAATTGGAGCCCTGACGAAAATAAAGAAAAAGGCTCAATTTAAACAGAAAATTTATACATATGAAAAAAATAATAATTGCCCTATTGGTTTTATCAGTTTTCGCGGGATGTAATAACAAGAATGATAAAACAGAAGGTTTTCCACCGTATAAAATAACTGAATTCAGCACCGATAGTACTGTAGAAGCAATTACATACGAGGAATACCTGAAAGAAAAACGAAAAATAGATAAATACAATAAAATTATTCTAAAGGAAGAGTATACAAAAAAACAGCAAGAAGGCACGGGCATAAAGGCATTTACCGATTTAGCGCGCAAAAAGAAACTACACTACGAATTCAATTACCTGGGTATAAAAATTTCAGAAGAAGAACAATTTAATTTTATACAAGGGAAAAATATTCACTCTGCCATAAAAAGAAACCCTATTTTTAAAAATCCACAAACAGGCAAATTTGACAAAGCCAGAGTACAGCCATTTATCGATAAAATAAGTCAAAACAAAAATGATGAACCATACTTTGTTTGGAAATATCAATTGAATCAGATTACCGAAAATTTATTAAAAGACAAATACGAATCTCTTCTAAGCTCGAGTTTTTTCCCTACTGACATTTACGCCAATTGGATAAAGGAGCTAAATAAAAAGGAAGCGGCCATACATTTAGCAGCTTTGCCCTACACCAACTTCAATGATTCTGTGGTATTAACCGAGGAAGATTATAAGACTTACTATGAAAAACATAAAAGTAATTATAAAATATACGAGCAACGCTATTTAAAAGCAGCATACATACCTACCCAAATACATAAACACTTCCATGAAAAAGAATATAAAACATTTGACAGACTCCTGAAATCAGAAGAATCTTTTGAAAAAATTGCAAGTATGACACCATATCTTAAAAGATACTCTTCTTATTACTATGAAAACACCATTCCGCAAGAATTAAAATCATTTTTCGAAAATGGTAAACCCGGTGATATATATGGACCTTATTTTGCCAACAATTCATACAGGGCAATAAAGTTCGTAAGCATTAAAACAATTCCTGATAAAGCCTGGGCTCATCATATACTACTAAAACAATCAAACGAAGCTGAAGCCAAAAATATTAAACAACAAATAGAAAATCAGATAAGCAAAGACAAGCCTTTTATTGATATAGCCAAACAGTTATCTAACAAAAATCCCGATAAATATGAATGGGGCGATACAGAATGGTTTAGATATGCGAAAATGGCACAAGATTTTAGCGATAGCACCTTTGGGAATACTCCGGGAGAAATTGTATTAGCCAAAACCCAGTATGGCTGGCATATTATAAATATTAAAAAACACGATAAGAAAAGAAAAAGATACTTCTTTACAGGACTATACAGACCCCTCACTGCATCAAAAGAAGATATGGAGGCTACCTTGCAGGAAGCAACAACGTTTGCTCATTCTATTGAAAACCCCGAAAATTTTGAAGATAAAGCCGCAAATAATAATTATATAATTGAAGAATACGAAGCACATGCTTTTAATGTACAAGTTAATGAGTTAAATAATAGCAAAAAAGTTTATAACTGGGCTTTTAATGCACAGGAAGGAGCTATTTCAGATGGTTATAAAATAGGCAACAAGATTTATGTATTTAAAATCGAATCCATCGGTGGACCTGGCACGTTGCCACTTCATGCAGCAAAACACACCATTGAATATTATGTGCGCCGGGGAAAAACTAAAGAATACATAAAAAATAAGTACAACCTGATGAAGTTAAATAAAAAACCCATAGAAGAATCTACAGAAAAACTTAACATGGAGGAGTTTAACATCACGGGTATTAATTTCAATCAAAGCACTTTAGCCAATGTAGGTTCAGAACCCAAAGCAATAGGACTTGCAGTAACACTTTCGCAAGGAGAACAAACAAAATTATTATTTGGAAGTGAGCATTTGTTTTCACTGAGAAAGCTAAGTGAGCAAAATAAAAAATCAATTAGAAATCCGATGATAAAAAAGAAGCAGGTTTGGCAAACCCAGTTAAATAACGGAAAATACAACCTGGTTTTTGATATAAATGACCGAATGTCTGTAAACTTCGCTCGCAAACAAGATAGCTACTTTTTACTACCAAAATATAAAGACACCCTCACCGATAATCCTGAACTAAGTGCCCAAATGTTCAGGGCAGAGCAAGCCTTCAGAAACCAAAATTATGTTGATGCACTAAATGGAACAAAAGACTACAAAGGATTTAAGGAGCTCACCAAAAGTAAACCATCTAAGCAAAGACGAATTGCAGCTCTTTATGCCGGGTTAAGCGCTCTACAGTTAAAAAAATATGACCAGACGCTCCGTTACCTGAAATCTATAAACTTAAACGATCGATTCTTTTCGGTAATAGCGCTGGGAGCACAAGGTGATGCTTTATCGCAACAAGGAAAATATGCAGAAGCATTAAAAAAATATAAAGAAGCTATTAGCATCAGAGCAAACTTTATGTTGGCCCCAAGGTATATTCTTAAAATGACTGCCATTTATATAAAAAAGAAGGAATATGACCAGGCATTAAAATACTTAAAAATCATTAACGAGCAATACCCACAATCAATTGTAAGCAGGAACATTGAAAAATATATCGGTCATGTGGAATACTTTGCTAAAAAAACGAGCATTCTGGCAAATCATTAAATTCACAAATATTAACATTTTACACATTTTAATAACAAAAATTTGTATATTAATTACTAGCGTGTTATATTTGGAATAATTTACTAACAACTAAAAACCAAAATTATGATTTGTAAATTACCATTAAAAAATGCTGAAGATCAGGCATTGGTCGATGATGTGGTATATGAATACCTGGTAAATCATCCCTACCTGACTAAAATTAAATTCCTTGAAAACCTCCGTCGCCATAGTCGCGGTTATGCATTTTTCCAAAAAAACTGGAAGCAATCAGATGGTTCATATAAAAATGAAACAATCTATTTGCAAAAAGTAGTAGCCGAAAAATTTATTGAGAAACCAGACCAGGAGCGACGTTACTGGGTACGATTTATTAACGGAAATCCACTTGACTGCCGCATCAAGAACCTTGAATGGTCAACCCTTTCGAATGTAGTTCGCAACACAAGCAAAACCGACAACCAATTTGGTTATCGTGGCGTGGTAAAAAACTCGAACAAATACCAGGCTATTATATACGTAAACCGCAAAGCAATTAACCTTGGTTCTTTTGAAACACCCGAAGAAGCAGCACTGGCTTATAACAAGAAATCAATCGAGCTATTTGGTGTTACAAAAAGTTTAAATAAAATTAAAACAAAGAAAAAGTAATATACGATGAGGTTAATATTGATAATTTTACTGGCTTTAACGCTCAGCATAAGCTGCAAAGAAGAAAAAAATTCAATGAAAGATGATGTGAAAGAGCTGGTAGAACTTGAAAAACAAATCGTAGATTTAACCGTTAAGCACAAAACAACAGAAAATCCTGAATTAAATCAAAAAGTAGATTCCTTAACAACCATACTACAGAAGCGTAGTATTGAGCTTCAGGTGAAATACAAAAAGCTTAACCATACAAAAGATTTTCAGGAAGCTTACCAGGAAGTGAAAAAAGAAGTTTTTAAAAAGTAATAATATACTTCTATCGGAAAAAAACCTGTGGCTATCCACAGGTTTTTTTATTTGTACTAAGCCAGTATTTGACACTATTGAAATAAATATTAAAAATTCATAATAAATTTTACCTTTGTATATAGCAGCACTTTTACGAGCTCATAGAGCTTAAACTAAAATAACCTATGAGAAAAATTATATTCATATTGCTGATACTCATCACCAGTCTGGCAGCCACAGCCCAACGTCCGTCAAGAGAGTTTAAAAAACTATTCCTTGAAGGTTATAGTGAATTGCAATACGGAGCCTATGCACAAGCCATAAAATACTTTGAGGAAATAGAAAAAAAAGGTGAGCTAAACGCCAATATTAACTTCAATATTGGCCTTTGTTACCTCAACCTGCTTGGTGATAAATCAAGAGCAATACCTTATTTGGAGAAGGCCATCACAGACATTTCAGACAACTATAAAGAAGGATCTTACCGGGAACTACAGGCACCAGCTGAGGCCCTGTTTTATCTGGCCAAAGCCTACAGAATTAATGTTCAGCTGGATAAAGCCATGCAATATTACACTGAATACAAAAAACAGTTAGATGATGATGATATTTACTACCATGAATATGTTGATTTACAAATTCAAACCTGTAAAAATGCCAAAGAGCTTATCAGTTCTCCCATACCTATAAAAAAAACAAACCTGGGACCCGTAATAAATGATAGTGATGATAATTTTAATCCGGTAATCACTCCTGATGGTAAAACAATGATATACACAACATTGCAGCGCATCTACGACCGTGATTTGGAACAAGAAACCTTTTACGAAATCATCAATTACACTACCAGGAAAGAAAACGGGGAATGGGCAGAGCCTGAAGACATCACTAACAAAATAAATTCAGACGGATATCTGGCTACTGTAGGCATATCTGCAGATGGTACCCAACTGTACTTTTTCCGCGATGATTACGGTGATGGCAACCTCTACAAAGCAGAAAAAAAAGGATATCGGTTTACTGAAGTAGAAGAGCTCGACAATGACATCAATTCCCGTGACTGGGAATCACACATTTATCCGGCATCAGATGGTAAAACATTCTATTTTGTCAGCACCATGAAAGGAGGTAAAGGGGGAAGAGATATTTATGTTATTGAAAAAGACAACAGGGGCAAATGGAAAGACCCGGTAAACCTTGGCAGAGCAATTAACACCCCATTTGACGAAGACGCTCCGGTAATATCGGAAGATGGCAAGACCCTCTATTTTTGTTCAGAAGCCCATAACAGCATGGGTGGATACGATATTTTTTACTCAAAAAAGAATGCACTGGGCGAATGGACAACTCCGCTCAACATAGGCTATCCAATAAATACCACAGACGACGATATCTTCTTTATGCCATATCAAAATGGAAAATACGCCCTGTATGCACACCGGGATCCGGATGATACTTTTGGAAGAAAAGATATTTATAAATACCAGTTAAAATTCGACGACGACGAAGAAATACCCGAAACAGAAGCGCCTCAATTGGCTGAAAAAACAGATAAACCCACGCAAACAAAAGAAACACAACAAGAAGAAATCGCAGAAACAACTGAAGAAGCTGCTGCTGAAGAACCACAGGAACCAGTTGCTGAACAACCCGAAAATGAACCCGTACCAACAGAGCAACCTAATGAAACAACAGAAACAGCACAGTATAAAGAACCTGAAGATGAGCAACCCCAATACTCAAATTTCGATATACGGGGAATTATTCTATTACAGGATAATAAACAAGTAGACTCAGATTTCAATGTCAGCGTTAAAAATCAAAATTCCAATGCTATAGTAGGTTCAGCCAGGGCAAATAAAGATGGCACTTATTCACTGACCGTGCCGGCTGGTGACTATATAGTGACTTACTCAGGCCCGGGATACAAAATACACCAAAGATCGGTAAGTATTCCACCAGATTACGGGCTCCCTAAGGTAACACTCGATGTAGAGCTAACACCCAAACCCGTTGCCCGTGGAGAATACGTTCTTATGCGTGGTGTGCTATTCGATTATAACAGCACACAACTATCAAGAGAGGCCAGAATAAAATTAGAAAAACTTTACAAAGTAATGGACCAAAATCCGGCTCTGTACATAGAGGTAACCGGGTTTTCAGACCCTTCAGGTAACGCAGGATACAACCAAAGCCTTGCAGCCCGGAGAGCTAGAAATGTCATTAACTACCTTGTTGATAAAGGCATATCAAGAGATCGATTTGTTGCCAAATCGCAAGGTGAAAGCCAACCACTTGTTAGCCCCAACAACCCAAACCCTGAAGCACAACGCTACAACAGACGCGTAGAGATTAACATACTAAAAACCGGCGACACCAAAATCACTTTTGAAGAGTTTAAGGTACCTGAACACCTCAAATTTGGAGACAAAGCAATACAAATGCAGTATACAATCATGCTTACAGATTCACCTAAACCACTTTCTCCAAATGATTTCAAAAGCGTAGAACAACAAGGTATTTCTAATGTTTGGATTTTCCCATCTGCACAAGGATACTTCTATACAATTGGAAAATATGGCTCAAGGGCAAAAGCATCTGAATTGGTAAACAAAGCAGTAGACATGGGATTCCCCGATGCCCGCATTATTAATTACCGGGAACTGGAGAAGAAAAAGCATAGAGGGAATATCGCATCGATAAAGCGTATTGAAAAAACCAATCAAAAAAATGGGAAATACACCATCCAACTACTTGCACTTAAAATACCCGTGGATACAAATTACTTTAAAAATATTGAGGGTGTTAAAAGGATAAAGGGACCGGATGGAATTTACCGATATATATGGGGGCAATACATTTATAAGACGGCCATCAAAAAACGAAAAGAACTTATAGAAAATGGTTATAGTGGTGCATTTGTTATGAACCTGGACTATTACAATAAATAAGATGGAACAGAAATTACTCGAAAACGAAAAAATATTATTGCGTGCGGTTGAACCGGGCGATGCTGACATAATATATGAATGGGAAAATAACACAGATAATTGGCCGGTTTCCAACACCCTGGTGCCATTTTCTCATCATACCATTCGTAAATATGCAGAATCAGCCTCGCAAGATATTTTCGAAAACCGGCAACTACGTCTGATGATAATAGACAAAATAAGCAACAAACCCGTTGGAGCCATTGACTTATTTGATTACGACCCTTTTCATCAACGGGCAGGCGTAGGTATACTAATAAACGACATGGAAGATCGGGGTAAGGGCTATGCTACAAAGTCCATTAAACTCGTAAAAAACTATGTTTTTGATTACCTCCATCTGAAGCAATTGTATTGCAACATTGGAGCCGATAACGAAAAAAGCCTTGGCCTTTTCAAAAAACTCGGATTTGAAGTGTGCGGAATAAAAAAAGCATGGTTGCGTACATTAAATGGTTGGATAGACGAATACACTCTTCAATGCATCAATAGCGAAGCATAATGAGGTATTGAACTCAGAGCTGATGTAGTTTCATGCTCAAAATCAATATAAAAAGCATAGTGTTTTATACCGTTGGTAATCATCAGGTACGGTGCTTTTAAAGTTGTATTGTACCGGCCGGCCTGATCTACTGTTTTTTGTGTAAGTTTCACGTCGGGGGCCTTACATTCAACTACTATTGCAGGCTTACCCGATTTGGCATAAACAACAATATCGCACCTTCGCTCCATCCTATTGAATCTAATAGGCATTTCCACAGCAATAAGCGCAGCCGGCACACCTTGTTGATTAATTAGAAAATGCAGCGTATTCTGTCTGACCCATTCTTCCGGAGTATATGAGAGCCAGCACTTACGCACCACATCAAATATTTCGTGGACATCACCGTGCTGGCGAATTTTTATATCAGCCTGAGGGAAATTTAATATTTCGTACATTCAAAAGCTACTTCTCAATATTTTTTGTGAAACTTTTAAGCAATAAATATCCTGATATACCTGCAACAAACGATCCCGCAAGTATACCTATCTTGGCATTATTGAGCAACGCCAGATCCGAATAAGCCAGGTTGCTTATAAATAGAGACATAGTAAAACCAACAGCTCCAAGCATAGCGGTTCCAAAAATCATTTTCATATTTACTCTTGAAGGCAAATTGCCAATTTTAAACCTTACCATTAACCAGGTAAAACCAGTAATACCGAGCACCTTGCCAGCTATAAGCGCAATAATTATTGAAAGTGAAACACCCGAAAAAACACTCACTTCGCCTGCCGTAAGCACAATACCAGCATTGGCAAAAGCAAAAACAGGCATCACTACATATGTAACGAACGGGTGTAATAAATGCTCAAGCGACTGCAAAGGACTCTGCACTCTGGATATAGAATTCTCCATATTATCAATGACTTCCAGCTGCACATTACTCAAAGTCATTTTTTCTGTGCACGCAGTACGACAAAACCGGTCTATCTGAGCTTTGCTCTCATTGACAAAATCATCGAATTTTAATTTACGGTTTACAGGTATGGAAAAGGCTACCAGCACTCCGGCAAGCGTGGGATGAATACCTGATTTCAGGAATAAAAACCAAATTATATGTCCAATAAGCACATACCAAATAACCGATCGTACATTGAAAAGGTTAGATATGAGCAACAATAGGTAAAATCCCATACTCAACAGCGCCATGTCCCACAAGATATCCTGACTGTAGAATAATGCTATAACCATTACAGCTCCAATATCATCTACAATTGCAAATGCCACAAGAAACACCTTAAGCGCTAAAGGAACCCGCTTTCCAATCAAGGTCAAAATACCTATTGAGAAGGCAATATCTGTAGCCATTGGAATACCCCAGCCATCGGCGGCTGGCGTTCCGCCTTGCAAAAGGAAAAATATGAAAGCCGGCACAACCATTCCTCCTATTGCTGCTCCAATGGGCAGTGCAGCTTTTGAAGGAGATGACAATTCACCAGCCATAAGCTCCCTTTTAATTTCCAATCCAACCAGGAAGAAGAACAACGCCATCAGCCCATCGTTAATCCAATGATGTAAGGATTTCTCCAGTAAAAAATCTCCTGCCCCAATTGCAAGTGGATATTCTAAAATCTCAAAATAAATATTTCGCAAAGGAGTATTTGCCCATACCAAAGCAATTACAGTTGCCGCTATAAGCATAATTCCACCTGAGGATTCAATTTTAAAGAATCGATAAAAAGGATTCATTATATCCCTGACAGTATCTTTTGTTTTATCTATAACCATAGTCACTAGTTAAAAATGAATCTATATAACCATCACCGCAAATAAATTGTTTGCTAAAAAAATGAAATCTTACAAATCAAATGTAATGTTCTTTGCTTCAACGCCGGACAAAGCATTTAGGTCTTCCTCAAGTTTCAACATTTCATCGGCTTCCCCGGTAAGCTCAAGAATAATTAATCCGTGCGGAGCACATTTATCGTCGGTTGCCTCATGCATACCTAAACGTGTTTTAATGCTGCATCCGTATTCGGTAAGAATTTCCTGTACTTGTGTAGCTACGTTTTGGCGTTCCTTAATAAGCACGCCCATCAGGCGAATTTGATTTTCATTCATAGTTGTGTTTTTTCAGGTCTTAAATATACTGTAAAGCGACTTCTTTTAGAAATTTTTCTTCTAAAACACGAGCTATACGTTTTACAACTGTACGGCGAATCTCAAGTTCTACGGGCAAGGTGGGGTCCTGGTGTGCAATATTTATCTTTGTTCCAATAATTATATTAATCTCATCAGACTCGAGTAACATTTTCACAATACGGTCTGCCGGCCCTTTGCCCAATTTTGTACTATTCTTATACTCATTGAGTATATTATAGGCTTTGCTTAAGGTAAGAATACCCTCGGTGATTAAATCCACTCCCTGCATAGAACTAACAGGAGGTAAATCAGGATCATGAAATTCAAATTCGTCGACAATCTCACGACCCAATTCTCTGGCAATGATTTCGGCAGTAGTAGCACCACAAACTATTTTTTTACCTTCGAATTGATGAACACTCATGGCGAGTTCTATGTCGCGGTTTTTCTCAAAAGGTGGCCCGGTAGAGATAAGCAGTTTTCGCGGTTCTCTAAAATATATCGCGGCACAACTTGTATCATCTTTTGACTCATAATTATCGTTCATTACAGCCATATTTAGCACCTTCTGAGCCAGTTTCCGGGCTGAAATATATGGTGTTTTCTGTACTGTTCGCACCACAAAATCGGTAGTGTCCTCTATGCCCCATCCAAAAGGATATTTATGTGAACCGAGGCCGGATTGAATAATACCGTCTGACCAAAAGATTATACGATCTTCTTTTTTGGGGCGAAACTTTACTGCTCTGAGTTCTTTACCTTTATTTTGCTCACTTTCCATTACAATATTTTCCCATCCTGGATCATAAAACCTTGTGCCCCTCATAATTATACAGTGCGGATTATCATATTCCAGGATGCTAACTTCACCGGAATCATCAACATCGATAATTGTGAATGTGGAATAACTAATTTTGCGCACACTACACACAGGCAGCGTATTCATAATTATCTCAGCAGTTGTCTGATAATCTTTATGTTCCCTGGTAAAGTTAACTGCCATGGTTGCAGTCAAAGTAGCAAGCATATTAGCCTTTACCCCATGCCCCATTCCATCAGACAAAACAGCA
The DNA here is from genome assembly GCF_055145285.1 of Salinivirga sp. Lineage (NCBI taxonomy): Bacteria > Pseudomonadati > Bacteroidota > Bacteroidia > Bacteroidales > Salinivirgaceae > Salinivirga > Salinivirga sp. The sequence continues at coordinate 40,892 of NZ_JBSRDC010000043.1, forward strand.
ATAGTACGGCGCTCCTCACGAAGGCGTTTCGATATAAACACATCACCACAAATGCGCTCTCCTTCGTGGTTACGCTGCTGACAATTTACTTCCGTATAAAATGCACTCATAAACTATCGCCTTTTGTCTTTTTGATATGATTCAATAATAGAATTGAGCATGCGTTCTGTTTCAGAAGCACCTTCTCCTAACAGAAACCCGATTTTCTGTACCATGCTCAAATTCCGGTCTATTACTTCCGAAACGCGGCTAATAACCTCTTCTCTTTGTACTTCCGGCACGTACATATCCCTAAATACTGCGCCGGCAATGTGGTGCTTTTTTATTGGGAAAACTGAAACATTAAGCAATTTATCATTCAAATAAATGTCTTTATTCTCAACACTTTTATTATTCTCCAGCACATAATTAAAAAAGTTCTTAACCGATGGCGGTACTAAATTTTCAAGACCTGCTCCCACCAACCCTGGCACTACTTCGCTGATTTCTCTTACATCATCGCCAAGCAACTTGATAAAGGAATCGTTAGAAAGCACAATCTTCTGCTGATTATCTACGATAATTATACCGGCCTTAAGTTTGTTGAACATCTCATTTGTGGTGGTGGACAATTCTTGCAACTTTTCTTTTTCCTTTTGTGCTGTAACCTCCGATTCTTTCAGGGCATTTTTTGTATTAGCTAACTTTTCATTGGTCAATTTCAATTTTTTAATATAATCCTTTTTGTTTTCAATGGCGTAAGTATGGCACATGTCCATTCGAGCCAGACCATTACAAACGGCAATGGCAAACTCACGACACGAGTTATAGCCACATGCTCCACAACCTGCCTGACTCTCAGAACCATCTTTGCCCAACTTTTTTAGCACTTCCTGAATTTGTTCCTCTGGAGGTGGATCGGTGCGCATATCCCGATTTATAAATTCTCTCGAATAATTGAGTTTTTCGTAATTCTTTACATTTTTCTCCCATTCTCCTTTATCCCAATTTTTCAACCGCTTTTTTGTGTAGTTAATTACCAACGATCGTCTTAGAAATTTTTGCCCCCCTATGGATGTACCAGGGCCCATAATACAACTGCCATCGCAGTGGAATAAATCAAGATGTTGCTTTAAAGTCGTAAATTGTTCAAATTCATTCAGTGCATCTATAACATTTTCACTGCCATTGGTCGAAATCAAACGACCGGTAAGTAGATCTTCGTTAATATCAACAGCCTGAAACATACCACGGCTAATTGGGAAAAGAGAACCTTTTCCTCCAATCGGGGGATCGAAATCGGCATATTCTACATTGGTTTCGTTAATGCCCGCCTCCTTAAACATTTGCCTAATCTCTTCGAAAGTAAGCACTGCATCAATGCGGCTATCACCTTCGAACCGCATAGCCTCATCTTTTGCAGCTATGCATGGACCAATATATACAATACGCACATCCTGGCCATATTTCTCCCTGACTACTTTGGTTGTAGCAACCATGGGCGAAACCAACGGGGCCATATTATCATTCAGGTCGGGATGATACTTTTCCACATAATTAACCACTGCCGGACAGTTGGCTGTGATGAAATACTTACCTTTAAAATTATCGAATAATTTGCGGTACTCCATACCGATAAGGTCCGAACCAAATGATACTTCGCATACTCTGGAAAAGCCTAATGCCTTTATCATGCCCACAAAACTGCGATAATTGGAGATATCGCTAAATTCTCCTGAGACACTTGGCGCACAGGTCGCTATTACTTCTTCGTCGGATTTGAGTAATCCCCGAACGGTTTTCTTACCATCAAGATATTCAATAGCATCGTATGAGCAAACACGCACACAACTCCCGCAAGCGATGCACCTATCCGGTAATATTTTGGCATGTCCATCAGTAATTTTTATAGCATCAGCCGGGCATACTTTTATACACGCATAGCAAAGCTTGCATTTATCTTTTATTGTCTTAACTATTTGCATAATATTAATTTCATCCGTTTATAATTTTGATTTCAATGGTCGGATACCCTGCCCCGCAGAAGGCGGGGGAGCTCACCATGATGAATCAAATGCCCACCACATAGTGTTTTTAGCTTCATTATAATCATGCGAGTGCGCCACCCTTCGGTCGCCGAAGGCTTGCCGCAGGTGAAACGCTGAAGCTTTAGGCGGCACGCGGTGTGTGTTAAAAATTTTTATCATGGCTCGGTTCATCCGTTATTCTTTCTAATAATAACCATCAAATTCATCACTCAAAATATCAATTACATTCAAATAGTCAACATTTTCGTAAATACGCTTATCAATTTTGAGGATGGGCGCTTTTTCACAATGACCAAAGCAATGGCCCCCATGAAAAAAAACATAATCGTCCAATTTATGATCTTTTATGAATTTCTGAATGACCTGAAGTGTTCTCTTATTGCCTCTGGCAAAACAAGAACTCCCCAAACAGATTATAATTTCTTTCTTTTCCAACATACTTATACTTATTGGTATTATAAGTAAATATGCAATATTTTTCCCGCAAAAAAAATGATATTTATCGCATTGCAAGATAAAGGATTTTGGAAGTAAGTTATTAAGGGATTAAGCAAATAATTTTTAATCTTCGGGTGTTGCTTATCGTAAAACAAATTTAGCAAAAATATGCGGCTATTTCTTTGCCTTAATACCGTGAATGGCGCTCTTCCGAAAAAATGAAAACTCACCAAAAAAAACCGGGTAATCAGGTAAAATACACCAAATCTGGAAGTATTATTTGCACATGCCGCTTAAACTGTTTTGCAATCCATTGCATTGTTTCAGGGGAGTAAAAACACACATGGGTAAGATCATTTTTGTAATGCCAGGTTGTAAATTCAATATCGTTGGTGCGAAGTTTCGTCATTATGGCTAACACACCATCTTCTTTGAGGATGGAAAACAGGCGTTCAAAATCCTTACCCGGTTGATGCATATGCTCCACCACTTCTGTGGCTGTAATAAAATCATATTGCTGCTTCAAAACCTTTTGGTTTGGCGCAAAAAAAGGATCATAAATTTGCATTTTAAATCCTCTTTCCTTAAAAAGTTTGGCCAAAACCGGATTGGGGCCACTGCCAAAATCTAACCCCAAAGCATCTTTATTTATGCAAGACAGCATTGGCTCAATAATTCGACTCAGAAAATTCACATATCCCTCATCCTCTATTGTATTTTCATGGGCATTATATCGTGCTTGTTCCTCAGAACTATCAGGCCAAAATACGGGCTCTGCAAAAACCAGGTCACATAGTCTACAGTGACGATAGCGCTTGTTTTTATCCTCAGCAAAAAACCTGATATCCGGACTTTCGCACAACGGACAAAGCATAAGACTATTTGGATTTACTGAACCAACTTTTAACATCAGCTTTAATGAACTGCCAGCCGAATCCTTTAATTTCTTTTGAAGTTTTGTAAAGTTTCTGGTCAATAACCTCAACAAGCACAAAAAGCTCAGCCATGGTAATAAACATATCTTTCAGGTCGAAAGTATAAAAGGGCCGTATGGTGATATAATCGAGTGACCCACCATGGAAAATATTGTCAATCATATTGGCCAATGCCCCTATTAGAAAAAGGTGAACAAATCCCTTGTTCCAAAAGCTAATTGGGCGCTGAGTGGTATAAAAACGCCAATATTCAAACAGAAGGAACGCCAATACAAAGACAAATATCACATGAGGCAGCGTTTGTACATTTTCTAAACCAAGCAAAACCCATAAATAGCTACCGGCAGTGTTATGTGACGGATCAAAATAAAAAACCGGATCAATAATCGGTATACTTATATTTTGCCAATCAAGCCCAAAAAGATATATCTTAATTGCCTGATCGAAGCCAAGCAAGAATATTATCCATATCCAACTAATTCGACGGTCAGCTTTATATAACTTTTCTCCTGCTGTCATCAGAGCCCCAACAACTCCAAGCACGAGAGCTGGCACACTAAAATATAACACTGCCAGCGAAGCATTCTTCACTCCGTAAGCAATGGTAAAAATCAGCATAGCTACGATCCAGGCTGCTGCAAAAATGCCAAAGTTTCTTAGATATCGCATTGTGAAATAATTTAGATACAAAAATAATCATTCCGTCGAAACCTTAAGAAATACAGTAAAAATATATTCCACTAAATTTGCTTAAATTGCTTTAACTTTTTGAATAAATTAGTGTTATATTTTACAAAATGTATTATATTAAAACATATATTATGAAACGAAAATGTAGAAATTTTAGTTTCTTCATTTTCAGAAAGCTAAAAATTATAAACAGATGAAACAAGCATGATTAAAATAATTATTAAACACACACGAGCAATGATTATTTTCATCATGCGGTTCCATCTGACCATTGAAAATTAAAAATAAACAGATGAAAAAAGACTCAAAAGATATTTTAGTACCAATTGACTTCGAAAAAGCATCTTTAAATGCATTGAAATTTGCTACAAAATTCGCGAAAGAAAACAATAGTCGTATCACTATTGTGAATGTGCTGGAGACGCCCGGCATATTAGCCGATTTTTTTGCATCCAGCGATCAAATTGTTAAATTGGTAAACCAGATAAAGGATAAACTTGACAAGATAGCAAGTGACATAAAAAAAGAAAATCCTGGGCTGGAAATATCCACGAGGGTTGAGCGAGGAAAAGCCTATAAAAAAATTCTTGAAATAATAAATGAAATCGAGCCCCGTATGGTTGTTTTGGGTGAAAACCATCAAGGTAAAAACCAGGAACAAAATCTGGGCACAAGCGTCTATCAAATCACGTTACAGTCCTCAGCACCTGTTTTAACTTTAAAAGGCGACCGGACAGAAATCGGCAAAAAAATTGTTGTCCCCCTGGATCTCACGAAAAGCACAGGCAAAAAACTATTCAGTGCAATCGTTTATGGCCTGAACTATCATGCTGAGATACATCTCGTATCAGCCTTGATTGGAGGGATAGATGCGAAACAAAGCCGCATATACAAAAAAATGAAAGATGCCGAACGTACAATTACAGAAAACAATGTAAAATGTACCACCGCATTATTCAAGCGCACAGAAACACTTCCATATAAACGAGTATTAGAATATGCTACCAAGGTTAATGCAGAAATGATACTAATTATGACACATCAGGAAGGGTACACATACGACAATTACATTGGAGCTTTCGCACATCATATTATCAATGAGTCCGATGTGCCGGTTCTCAGTTTAACCTCATCGGCAACCGACAAAAGCTTATCGTCCATAACCGACAAAAGCATATCTTCCCTATTTACTACATTAGTGGACCCGGCAGGCGTTTTGTCGCAGAAGAAAAAATAGAACCTCCAAAATTCTCCATTATCTGGTAATCACCAATACTAAAAAACATGACCCGTGTTTTAAAGCACGGGTTATATTTTGGTTAAGTAAACCATCAAACACCCCTCTTGTAAACTAATTTCCAAGAACTTACCTTAGGACCAATAAAAAACAACCCCTTTTACAAAAAATATTTGATAAAAACATTATCTATTTTTTTAACCTTTTTCAGCTACCTTCGTCTTTAGGACAAATTGATTAAAAAATTGGAGCAAAAACTCACATCGCAGGAGCAACTAATAAAACAGTGTAAAAAAGGCAATTCACTGGCACAGTATCAACTTTACGACCAATACGTAAATGCCATGTTTAATATCGCCTATAGAATTACGGGCAACAAGCCTGATGCTGAAGACGCGCTCCAGGAAGCTTTTGCAAAAGCATTTCGAAAAATAGGTTCTTTTAAAGGAAATTCCACACCGGGAGCATGGCTGAAACAAATTGTTGTAAATCAATGCCTAAGCGACCTCAGAAAAAGAAAAACGTATTTTGAGCCGCTGAATACAGAAAAGGAAAATTACCATCCGGAAGAAGATGATCTTTCAATTGATGAAAAGGTGCCGATACAGGAAGTGATGGGTGCAATAGAAACATTACCCGACGGAGCAAGAGTAGTTTTCACACTCAAAGCCATTGAAGAATATAAATTTAAAGAGATAGCAGAGATGCTAAACCAATCTGAAAGCAACTGCAAAGTACAGTATCACAGATCGAAAAAATTACTTGTTGAAAAACTGAAAGGGCTTCTTCAATCTTAAAACCTGAACACAATGAACATTGAAGACTACATAAATAAAAACAAAAATAAGCTCGATAGCAAACAGCCTGATAAGGCGCAAATTTGGGCAGGGATAACTAACATTCAGGCAAAGAGAAAGCTTAGACGCATAAGAATTACTCAATGGGTGGCAGCCTCAGTCGTAATTTTAATGGTAACCGGCATACTGCTTCGCCATGAGATTGTAATGCAGCAACACATAGAAAGCCTGTCGCAAATTAACGCTGAGCTGGCACAAAAAGAAAAAAGTTACCAACATCAAATAAATCAAAAGTGGAGTCAGTTTAAGAGCATGCCTACTCACTCCTCTCCTATGCAAACCGTACTTACAAATGAGCTTAAAGAGCTCGACACCCTTTATCAGCAGGGGTTAAAAGACCTAAAAAACAATCCGGATAACGACCGTGCAGTAATGATACTGCTCCAGACCTACGAAAAGCGCTTACGTATTATTGAAAAACTCATTTACGAACGCCACAAACAAATTAGACATGAAAAAAGAAACGAAAATATTGAGCTTTAAAACCCTGATTACATGGGCACTATCCCTTGCCTTAATCACAGGTTTGTCTTTCCAGATTAATGCAGCTACCATTTCATCTGAAATACCCGAGCCAGAATACAAAGCAAAAACACCAAAAGAGAAAACCATTCAGGCGGAGTTATCACTTGACTTCAGGCCAATGGTCGAAATAGAACTTTTTGAACATGATGCAATTATATATCCCTCCAAAAACAATAAGATACGCATCGAGATAGCCTATATAGCCAAAGGTTTAGATGATAATGAAGCTCAAATGCTTGAGAAAGCAATGAAGCAGAACCTCATTGAAAAAGATGGAAAAAAAGTAAAACTCTCAACCCGGTTTTATGAGCATTACTCGCAATTCTCCCTTGGACCACTATGGGGCAAAATATACATGCATCTGGGAAATGATAAAAAAATATCTATTGACGAATTCAAGTTCACAAAAGTAGAAATTTACTTACCTCAAGATATGGACCTGAATATTGACGCAAAATTTAACTCGCTAAAGCAGAAACAATCCGTTAACGGCAACGTAACCATAAACGGATACGACATGGAATATTCAGTACCCGCAATAACCGGAACCCTTGAAATTGATGGAAAATATTCAAACTTCCATATTCCGGAATCCGGAAATACAAAGCTCGAGCTATTTGAATGCAAATTTCAATCAGATAAACTTGGCAATCTTGAGGTAGAATCAAAATATTCAAACCTGCGACTAAATAAAACGCAATCTATAACTATCACGGCATACGAGGGTTCACTAAAAATCAATGAATTCACCGGGGGTAGCATCAATACCAAATATTGTGAAATAGACCTGGGAAATTGTAAAAACATTACAGCTGAACTCTATGAAGGACATCTAAACATTGACCATGCAGAGAAAGTGCAACTCAACGGCAAGTATATTGACTCACGAATAGAACAAATCCAGGTACTGGAGATGAAAGATGGGTATGAAAACGATTTTACGATTAATAAAATCGATCAACTGAGCTCAAAAAATGGCAAATACTGTGAATTTGAAATTGGCACACTCAAAAAATCCGTAAAACTAATCTCCTCCTTTGAAGATGACTTATTGATTGATCGTGTCAAAAAATCATTCCAGTCAATTGAAACCAGCGGGAAATATATGGTTATAAAACTGGGTATAGAAGAAGAAGCAAATTATATATTTCAGGGAGATATTCAATACTACAACTTCGATCTCAAACAATCGGATTTTTCAAATATCATCCATAAAGAAAACGACTCAAAACTTACCTACAAATACCAGCGAGGCAAAGATGATAAGCCTTCAAAAAATGTTTCGATTAGTGGCTATGAGGTAGATTTAAAAATTGACCACTTATAACCAGCATAAACATTTTCATTAAAAAGATCTTCTGAAAAATATAAGTTCAGGGCTATTATATTTTTCAGCGGTCTTTTTTGCCCGAAATGCCTGATTTTCCGAGGAATCAGAAATAAACTATTTCTTTATCATTATCAGTGCCAGGATATTGAATATTTCGAGACGGCCCAATAGCATATTAATTGTTAAAACTAACTTGCCCATGGCAGGAATTTCGGAAAAATTACCCAAAGAACTAACGTCACCAAAACCCGGGCCAACATTCCCAATGGTAGCAATCGAGGCTGAAAAAGCCGTCATTCCATCTATATCCAGGGCTGTCAAAATAATTGTGGTTATAAAAAATACAGCAATATACAACACAATAAACACTAATGTTTGCTGCTCTAATTTCTCATCTATTTTTTTCCCGTCAAATTTTGAAATAAAAATTCCATTTGGATGTTTTAGCAACTTAATTTGCTTTCCAACTAATTTAAAAAACATATAAACCCGGTCGAATTTTAACCCACCAGAAGTAGATCCCGACATTGCGCACTGGATTGTAAAATAAATTAATACTATTTGAGTAAATATTGGCCAATGAGCAGTATCTTCAGTTGCAAAGCCTGTTGTTGTACCCAAAGAGACTACCTGAAAAGATGCATATCTTAAAGAAGTCCAAAAGTCGTAGTTCCCGGACATATAAAGCTTTAGGGTGACTAAAGAAATACCAATAATAAGTACAAGTAAGAAAGTTTTAACAAGAGAGGAACGAAAGAGGTTTTCTTTTTTGAGCATAATCGTCCCAAAAATCAAACCAAAATGGATACCGCTTAATATCATGAATACTATCACAATTGCCTCAATACCAACACTATTGAAAGCTGCAATACTCAAATTTTTCGTTGAAAACCCCCCCGTTGCAATAGTAGCAAATGAGTGATTAATAGCGTCAAAAAAACTCATTCCAAACAGCATTAATCCTATAGTTTCAAAAAGCGTTAAACTTATATAAACAATCGCAAGAATTTGTGCTATTCTTCGGGCTTTAAAACGAAAATTCATTTTCGATATACTGGATATCTCGGAATTATAAATTGTAATTCTCTGTCCTTTCGATTGAGGTAATATGAGCAATACAAATAATATGATTCCAATACCTCCTATCCAATGAGTAGATGAGCGCCAAAATAATATACCCTTTGGTAAACTTTCTATATCGTTAATTATAGTTGACCCTGTTGTTGTAAAACCAGAAACACTCTCGAACCAGGCATTAATCAAACTAAACTCGCCTCCCCACATTAAATAAGGCAACATACCCACAACACAAGTTATTAACCAACCAAAAACAACAATTACTAACCCCTCGTTAAAATTTATATGGTCTGTTCGTTCTACAAAAAGCAAAGGGAATATCCCGAAAACTCCGCAAATTAAGGCACTGAACAAAAAGGATATTGTTGAAGATTCATGTAGAAAAAATGAAATCAAAAAAGAAATAAAAAGAAAAAAACCATTTAGCAACAACACAAACCCCAAATGCTTAATAATAATTTCCGTTTTCATCTGCTTATAGTTTTGGCTTTAATGGGTGGTACCTGACCTGACAATAAATTGGGATGCACCTCGCCATGATAAATTAAATATAGTCCAGGTCGTCCTTGTAACTCCGTTGTAACCATGTACGTCAGTTTCAAAATTTTTGTCATGGCTCAATTCATTTTTTCAGGTTATTGGGATTAACAGCCAATCGTTTTAACAAATCATTGATAGCTGTTTCCAGCTTTTTAATTTCGTCATTTGAAGTAATGTTACTTTGTAATTTTAAATCACCACCTCGACAATTATCTACAGCTTCTGCTATATCCGATATAGGATTGACAAAATATCTGGTAATAAAAAAATTAAGAACGACTGAAAATATTAATGCAGCAATAATCGAAACAATACCGGGCATAATAGCTCGTTTTGATTTTTCCTTAAGTTTCGATGCTTGTTCAAACATGCTTGACTGATTAAGTGACATTAATTCATTGACCCTGCGTTTAGTATCTGAAAACTTTTTATGAATATCATTTTTGTACCACGAAACATTCCCTTGCTTTTCAGTACCAACAACAGGACGTTCCCAACTCGACTTATATATTGCATATGCCATTTGAATCTGTTTAATATACCGTGCTTCGTTATGCTCAGTCAAATTGTTTTTTGCAGTTTCAAAAGCTGATAAAAACAGACTATCGGCGGATTTCAGAATCTTTCTGCCTTCATTCCACTCTCCTAGAATAAGCATCAAAACTCCACTATCTTCTCTTTCCAAGGCCTCTATCATTTTTTTGGAGGCTTCAATCGATTTGTAATTATCCTGAATCAGCCCATGAACTGAATTGCTAAGCCATCTAAAAGAAACAATAGAAATTGTACCTGCAATTGCTAACATCAATGTCAGCAACATAAAACTTGCAAAAATTTTAATCTTCAATGTTCTTTTCATTTCATTGATCTTTAATAAAAGAATAATTCCTCCTCAGACGGAAAGCAACCAACTACTAGTCATAAACTAAGAACTAAAATCTAACTTCTCTTCTACCAGTTTAAAGAGGCTGTTTATCACGCCATTAATAGTTCCTACAAAATCTCAATACTTGAGGTATAATTTATACCAGAAAACGCTTAAAAAAGAATAAAGCCAATGAAACATTTTTAACTTCATTTGACATAGTAATTTTAATATAGCAGTTCCTGCCAGCAATTCTTTTGTTGCCCATAAACATATGGCTATAGGCAAGTAGGGACTAAAAACAGCATCACACCAAACCTCTTGCACAAAGCGGGTATATATTTTTTATCCAGCCAGCCAATTGGTTAATAAAGATATGACCCAATAACTTCACAAAAATAAAAAGAAAACCCGGGCAAATATCTTTTTTCTTTTAAATACACAGCAAAACTATTCCCCTATAATTTTCACCAAAATGCGCTTGCGTCGCATACCATCAAATTCTCCATAAAAAATGGCTTCCCAGGGTCCAAAATCCAGTTTCCCTTCAGTAATGGCTACTACTACCTCACGTCCCATAACAGTTCGCTTGAGATGCGCATCGGCATTGTCTTCTGCGCCATTATGATCATACTGGTCGTAAGGTTTTTCCGGAGCAAGCTTCTCAAGCCAGCGCTCGTAATCGGCATGCAGCCCGGGCTCATTGTCGTTGATGAATACACTGGCTGTAATGTGCATAGCGTTAACCAGCACAAAACCTTCTTTTACACCACTTTCGCGCACACACTCCTGGATATCAGGCGTAATGTGGATCATTTCTCTTCTTTTCGAGGTATTAAACCAAAGTTCTTTACGGTATGATTTCATAGAATTTTCGTTTTTTCGATTTGAAATCATAAATTTAAAACAAACACGGCTACTATCCAATTGATTTACGTTAAGACCACTTTAAACAACATCTTTATATTAATAGATTTACTCCTTTTTGATGCAAACCAGGCAAAATAAAATCTGTGAATAAAAGAATAGATTGCAAAAAGATTCCTGGCTAAAGCCCTAAAAAGTAATGAGTTTCAACCAGCGCCATAAATGGCGGAGTAACTTATGCATAAGTAAAACTTCGGATAGCCATGAACTACTCTAAAACAATTGATCCGTAAAAACCAGGATTAAGCAATTCGCTACAGGTCTTTCAGAGATTAAAATTATTCGTTACTAATGAACGATATTGTTTGTTAGTATCGAATATTATCGTACATTTGTAATAAACTAAAATAAAATGCTGTTACAAAATCAAATCGCAGAGGTAGTTGAAGACCAACAATCTTTATTCAGGACAAAAGAAATTGGTCTTGAGCGGGAAATACTACGCCATATTCCAAATTTTGAAAACCACGTACTCATAGTTTCCGGAATCAGGCGTTGCGGCAAAAGCACGTTGCTGAGGCAACTCTTCAGCCAAACTTATAAGCATGCTATTTATTTGAACTTTGAAGATGTAAGGCTGTCTGGTTTTGATATTGATGATTTTTCACGATTAAGCAAAATCATTGATAAAAAGAAAGTAAAAACACTGTTTTTTGATGAAATACAAGTCGTTAAAAACTGGGAGCTTTTTGTCAGACAAAAACTGGAAGAACAATATAGAATCATCATAACCGGCTCAAATGCATCATTGCTAAGTCGCGAATTAGGCACAAAATTAACCGGCAGGCATATCAGCATAGAATTATTTCCATTTTCTTTTAAAGAATTCAATGCGTTCCTGAACACCGACAACTACAAAAAAACAATTGATGAATACCTTACTAAGGGCGGGTTTCCCGAAGTTATTAAGCGGAAAGAAAATCAACTTTTGAATCAACTGCTAACTGACATTTTACAGCGAGACGTGGCCGTTCGATATAATATCAGAGACATAACAAGGCTACGTCAACTTGCTGTTTATTTAATTTCCAATATTGGCAAACCCTTCTCAGGCAAAAAGCTGACAGAATCATTCGAGCTGAAATCGAATAGCACTACACTGGAGTACATCTCCCACATGGAGCAGGCATATCTTATACAACTCGTGCCAATGTTTAGCTATTCATTAAAAACCCAGGCACGAAATCCAAAAAAAGTGTACACCATCGATATCGGTCTCTTTTCCCAGAACAGCATTGTATTTTCCGATGAAAATGGACGCCGCCTGGAAAACATTGTTTACCTACACCTCAGGCGCAAATATGAGCAGATTTATTACTTCAAAGAAAAAGGAGAATGCGATTTTGTGACCATCAAAAACGGAAAAGCCGAAGAGTTGGTACAGGTTTGTTGGGAAGTAAATGACATCAATCAAAAACGCGAAATAAACGGACTGCTTGAAGCTATGGAATATTTCCAAAAGGATTATGGTACAATAATTACATACAATCAATCAGATAAAATTGCGATAAAAAACAAAACCATTGAATTTATACCGGCTCATAAATATCTTAGCGAATAACAATTTCAAAATATAGTGCGATTTATAATCTCCATACTATTCCTTACCGTGGTGCTGCTTCAGTGCAAAACATCACAGCAACCTATTGTTGATCAACAGGAAACAGCGGTTGTTGATACGATGCAAAATGACACCATTTCCATTGAACTTCGCGAACCCAAAGATACATTGGCTAAAGACACTGCACCTCCGAAACCTACGCCCAGACTTACTTACAAACAACTGCAATTAAAAAAGCTCGATGAAGAAATATCGTTTTTTAGCCAACTGGAAAACGAAAAGGAAATCAACCTGAAATATCCGGGAAAATTATTGCGAAAGGGCGATTCAGGTATTGCTATCATCCCCATTAAAAGGAAATTAAAGTTACTGGGTTTATTGAAACAGGATAGCCTTACAATTCATTTCGACAGTGCCATGGAAGCTGCCACCATAAGGTTTCAGCAAATGCACAACATCAACGCCGATGGTCTGCCGGGCCGGAACACTTTTCGTTTCTTAAGCTGGCCCATTTCAAAATACATTCAAACCCTTGAAAGTTATCGCGAAAAAATAAACCAGCAAACTGATTCACTGCCGCCAAGGCGCATAGAAATCAACATTCCCGAATACAAGCTACGTTTTTTCGACCACGACACCCTCGTGCAAATATTCGATGTGATTGTGGGTAAATACAAAAACCAAACACCGCTTTTAACCTCCCAAATAGACTATTTGGTATTTAATCCGTGCTGGACAGTGCCACACAGAATTGCAGTAAAACACATGCTCCCCCGAATGAAAAACGACAGCTTGTACCTGGATAAGCGCAACATGTTTGTTACACGCAATGGTGAAATTGTAGACCACCATGAAATAGATTTTACAGCGTGCACAAAAGATGATTTCCCCTATAAAATTTACCAAAATACCAGTCGGTGGAATGCCCTGGGTAAGGTCAAATTTATGTTCGACAACCCGTATAATGTCTACCTGCACGATACGCCATCAAAATACCTCTTCCGGAAAGATTTTCGCACATTCAGCAGTGGTTGCATCAGGGTAAACCATGCCATGAAACTTGCTCAATTAATGTTAGATGCAGATCAAAACAACGCCATTATTAAAAACAAGCTGGCAAAAGGTTTTCCGGTAAAAGTATACCTGAACGCCCCCATTCCCATCATCATCAAATACCAAACCGCCAGGTATAATGAACATTTAAACATGGTCCAATTTTTTTATGATTGTTATGGGATGGATTAAGATTTTCGGAATCTCCATTTGAAATGTAGATAGAAACTACAAAATATCCATTTGCAATGGATGATGCACTGTGTAAAGCTCCATTCGGAATGGATATTTTATCGTAAAAGTTTGTATTGGATAAAGAATTACTATAATTATTAAAATACATAAGATTCAACTTAACGCAAGAACGAATTGGTTGCGAAACACATTCAAGTTAAAAAGAAAAAGTACGTGGCTCTCCTTTACCGGTTCCATTCAAGTTGATTTGAATTCCGAGGGAAACTGAATACTGCTTTGAATTGAAATTAACTGTTTCAAACTCTCTTTTAGCTCCTAAATATCCTCTGACTTGTGGCGAAATGGCAATATAATCGTTCAAATAAAAATCGTAAGCCAGGCGAGCCGAAAACCCCCAAACCATTTGCTTACTTTCTAGCTCAACCTCTTCATTCTCCCAGGTTTCAACTTCTCCTGGCCCAATAAGCCGCCATCCGCTGGACGTAACATTGTCGGACTGGTTTAGCAGAAAAGAATAATGTGTCCCGAGATTAAAATCGATCCGGTTAAAAAACTTCAAATTAAGAAAATAAATACCCAGGGCCAGCGCAGACTTCTCAATGGCACCAGCTTTAGTTATAGAGCCTCCTAAACCACCTTCTTCAATCTTAAAGTCGCCACCATATTCTAAGTAACCTAATGTAAACCGCATAGAGTACCAATCGAAACGTACATTATCAATACCTAAAACAATATCAACACCTTCCTGTGGCGTATATTCCGAAGCATAATGTGGCGTATTTTGATCTTCTCTGTCGTAAAAACTATTGCGCAAAATTCCGGAGCTTAGCTCAATATTTTGAGCATACAGACCAGAACTTGCTAATACAAGCAACAGAAATATTTTCGTAGGCATGGTAATAGCTGTTTATATTTTGATTGATAAATATAACAAAAAACAACCAGAAAAGCGACTGTCTGAAAAGTTAATTCAGAAATGCCATTCCGGACAAGGACGTTTTGAAACCTTTTCAGAAACCCACATTCTAAAGTTTTTTGGTTGAGAAGTAAATAATTTAACTTTACTGAAAAAGTACTATCAATTTTATTCATCAAAAAACATAGCAAGCCTATGTTTAAATAGTCACCAAACGACAAACAATATTTTTATGAAAGTTAGATTCATATTCGCATGGTATGACATTTGGGTAGGCGCATTTTGGGATCGAAAAAAACAATGGCTTTATGTTTTGCCATTGCCAATGGTGGGGGTTATATTGAAATTCAACCCCAGACAGAAAAAAACTTCAGAAAAAAAACCGGGGCACAAATAATCATTGCGCCCCGAAAGCAGGTGCTGGTGTCAAGTCAAACTTACAAAATATCCGCTTTTATCCGTTCGATCTTTTCTTTCAGTTCTTCAATGCCTTCGTCATACTCCCGGTGCGACTTCAGCTCGCCGGTTACGCCAAAATAGAACTTTATTTTGGGCTCAGTACCTGAAGGACGCGCACTGATTTTGCTGCCGTCTTCCAGGAAGAATTGCAGCACGTTGCTTTTAGGCAGACCAATATTTTTTGTGACACCGGCTGTTAAATCGCGGTATTCATCTTTCATGTAATCGATTACAGCAGTCACTTCTTTGCGGTGAATTTTTTTAGGTGGATTTTCGCGAAGGTTTTCCATCATGGCTTTAATTTCATCGGCGCCGGCCTTGCCTTTTTTAACGATCGAAATGAGGTTTTCATAATACAAACCGTACTCCATATAAATATCGAGCAACATTTCAAACGCCGACTTACCCTGATCGTTGGCCCAGGCCACAGCTTCGGCAATAAGTGCACACGACATCACAGCATCTTTATCGCGCACAAATTCCCCGGCCAGGTATCCGTAACTCTCTTCTCCCCCGCCAATAAAGGTTTCTTCACCTTCTTTCTGTCCAATAATATCGGCAATATATTTGAAGCCTGTAAGTACATTGTGACACTTCACGCCATAATGTGCCGCAATTTTTGGTAGCAATTCGGTTGTTACAATGGTCTTTACAATATACTGCTTACCATCTAACTTATTATTTTCTTTCCATTTATGTAAAAGATAATTGATAAGTAAAACAGCGGCCTGGTTTCCGTTAAGCAGCTCAAATTTGTCATTCAGGTTTTTCACCGCAATACCCACCCGGTCGGCATCGGGATCGGTAGCCATTACCAGCTCGGCATCTAATTCTTTTGCCTTATTGAGTGCCATTTCCAGTGCTGCAGGTTCTTCGGGATTGGGCGATTTCACGGTTGGGAAGTTCCCATCTGTTACATCCTGTTCAGGAATGTTTATTACATTCTCAAAACCATAAGCTTTAAGCGCCATGGGAACCAACTTCACGGCAGTACCATGAATAGGTGTAAAAACAATCTTCATGTTTTTATTACGCTCGATCACTTCTGGTGATAATGAGAGGGTTTTCAGTTTATCGATATATTTTTTATCGATTTCATCGCCGATGGTTTCGATCAGCTCTGCGTTTTTGTCGAACTTAATTTCGCTAATATCAGAAATGGACGCCACCTCATTAATAATGTTTTTGTCGTGCGGATCAATAATTTGGGCGCCATCTTCCCAATAAACTTTATAACCGTTATACTCTTTAGGATTATGTGAGGCTGTTACAACCACACCACTCTGACAACCTAATTCGCGTATCGCAAACGAAAGCTCCGGTGTTGGTCGTAATGCATCAAACAAATAAACTTTAATGTCATTGGCCGAGAAAATATCGGCAGTGGTTTGCGCAAACAGTTCGCCATTGTTGCGGCAATCGTGTGCTATAGCCACACTAATTTGCTGATTTTTAAAAGTCTTTTTCAGATAATTTGCCAGCCCCTGGGTAGCCATACCTACGGTATAAATATTCATACGGTTCGATCCGGCACCCATTACACCACGCAAACCTCCGGTTCCAAACTCCAGATCCTTGTAAAATGCATCAATTAACTCATCATTTTCGGCCTTGAGCATGGCTTCAATTTCCTTTCTGGTCTCATCATCAATATCCATTGAAAGCCATTGCCGGGCTTTAGCTTTTACTTGTTGAAGGGTTTCATCTTGCATGGTAGTGTTATTTTAGTTTGACAAAAATGCAAATCGCACTACAAAGTTATGATTTTACCAAAATTTCAGGCATAAACCAATCATTCAAAACCCAGATAGAGAGAAATTTTTATTACATTCCGGCATTAATGTGTATTTTAGCACGGCAAGCCTGATGGGACTTAAAACGGAATATAAAACATTAAGACATTCATTTTGAGCATTAAAAAAACAGAAAAAGACAGATGAAGATTCACGAAACATATTTTCTCATTGGTGCCGGATTACTTATTCTATCGATTTTAATAGGTTTTTGGCTGGGGAAGCAGGGAGCACCCTACAAAATTCTCCCGTCAACACTGCATAAACTCAGCGCCGTAGGTGGAATTGTACTTTTTGTTTTGGCTTATCTAAAATTAAGCAAACAGGCAACATTACCTGCAGCCATGACAACTTTAAGCATTGTAACTGCCGTACTTCTCACTGCCGCCATTATAACGGGTGCAATTATCAGCAATCGCAATACCGGTGAGGGCATAATCATAAGAATACACAATGCGGCAAGTATCGGGAGTGTAATATCGATCATTGGCCTGGTCATTTATTATTTGCAACACACATAATAAAACATCATGGATTCAGGGAGTTTGCTAAAGTGATGAATCGAAGCAACCGTTCGTTTCGATTCGCGCAATTCCAACCCAAAGATCTACTCAACGAACTCACGTAACTCGAAAAATCACCAATTAAAATGAATTCCGGTAAAACCGGAGGGCATTGAGTGGCAAGTGGGTAAGCCAGCAGGAATCGAAATGGCCGGGGCAACAGGAATCGAAGCAACCGTTCGTTTCGATTCGCGCAACTCCACCCCAAAAAGCCACTCAACGAACTCACGTACCTCGAAAAAAGCTCTGATTACATAAAATTACAATAAAACCGAAGGGCATTGAGTGGCTTGTGCGATGGCCAGCGGGAATCGAAATGGCCGGGGCAACAGGAATCGAAGCAACCGTTCGTTTCGATTCGCGCAATTCCAACCCAAAGAACCACTCAACGAACTCACGTAACTCTAAAAAATTTCTGATTACATAAAATTACAATAAAACCGGAGGGCATTGAGTGGCTTGTGCGATGGCCAGCGGGAATCGAAATGGCCGGGGCAACAGGAATCGAAGCAACCGTTCGTTTCGATTCG
>NZ_JBSRDC010000044.1:0-9612 GCF_055145285.1 Salinivirga sp.
AGTTCAAAATATTCAAATATTTCCTTAGGTAATATGTGTCGGAGCAGTAATTCATTTTCCATGGTCGAAAGATAAAATAATTAAGACAATTATTTTTCAATATCAACCCGAATGTTAAAGTGATCCATTAAAAGGCTTAAGCAAAAAAGCCGAAGGCAATGTTTTTTGTGCCCTTTCAACAACAGCCTTACTTGCCAAAGATGTTAAATATATGAAAGGGATATTGAATTTTTCTTGGATGGCAGCAGCTAATTGTATACCATCAACAGGGCCAGAAATATTGATATCGAGCAAGGCCAGGTCAACAGGATTGTTTTCTAATATATCCAATGCCTGCCTTGCTGTTGGTACGGTACCGACTACCTCGTAACCAAAATCATCAAGACGCATTGCTATATCTTCGGCAATCATAAATTCATCTTCAACAATTAAAATCTTAACCTTGCCTGCCATAATTCATCAAACTATGTTTTTTTGAAATAAACTTTCCAACATGTACCCTTGGTATTATCCCATTCTATATTGCCATCAAGTTGTTTAATTAACGAATTTACCAATTTAATCCCAAAAGAAGCAGCTTTGCTAAAATTAAAATCATCCGGCAATCCCGGCCCATTATCTTCAATCATAACAAAACCATCATCACCTGTACTATTGAGAGAAATCTTCACCCAAGGGAAACCATTATCTTTTGAAGCATATTTAAGTGCATTGGTAATAAGTTCATTTATTATCAATCCCAGTGGAATGGCTTTATCTATCTTCATTACTAAAGGTTTCAAATCAAGTTCGAGTTGAAAATTTTGGTCAAAACTCATCACTAAGTTATTTGAAAGCTCTTCCACATAGTTTTTGATATCAATTTTTGTATCAATATCGTGCCGGTATAATGTCTGGTGGATTAACGTCAGGGCATCTACCCTGTAGCGACCAGCTTTAAGAGCTTCAGCTGCCGGATGCCCTTTAAGCTGACGTGCCTGTAAATTTAACAAACTGGACACCATCTGCAGATTATTCTTTACCCTGTGGTTCAACTCCCGTAACAGCAACGATTTCTCCTCTTCACTTTTTTCAACCATTTCTTTTTGCACAAGCAAACGGTCGTTTATCTCCTTAATTTTTCTGTTACTTTGGTTTAATTTGAATATGAAGACCAGAAAAACAACAGCACTGAACATTAAAACATAGGCCAGCACCCTTTGAAGTTGATTTAAACGATTTAAAGTATCAATTTGTTCTTCTTTTTTATTTAACTCAAATTTGCTTTGCATTCGTTCCATTTTTCTGACATTCGCTATGTTTTTCACACTGTCATCAAATGCTTTGAATCTTTTATAATAAGACAATGATTTTGCCAGGTCTCCAGTCTTTTCATACATATTTGATAAACGAAGGCTTATATCTCTTATCTGCCCTTTGAGGTTTTCACCATAAGCAAGGTTCATTGACTTCTCCATTAAACCTAACCCTTTTAAGTAGTTACCCTCTTT
Source organism: Salinivirga sp. (assembly GCF_055145285.1). Lineage (NCBI taxonomy): Bacteria > Pseudomonadati > Bacteroidota > Bacteroidia > Bacteroidales > Salinivirgaceae > Salinivirga > Salinivirga sp. Next base: position 1,491 of record NZ_JBSRDC010000044.1, read on the forward strand.
ACAGTAAAGCTCGCCCAAACTACTCATATATGTTACTTTAGGGGCTAACTCATCAATATCAACATATCTTTCCAATGATTCTTTAAACTCTTGTTTCGCTTTTTTATATAAACCTTTCTTATAATGAAGCAACCCCAAATTCCCGATGATCATGGCTTTTCGGCTCATAACCTCTTTTTTGCCCCCAAGCTGTTTTAATATACGCAGTGCCTCATTATAATAATATTCAGCACTATCTAATTGTCCAAACTCCCGATATGACTCTCCAATGTTCAATGTTACATTGGCAATTGAAAACGAATCGTTGTACGCTTTAAAAACCTCCAGGCTTTGCTGATAGTAATCAACCGCATTTCCCAGATCATCCTGACGCAAACATGCATTTCCAATTGCACCCAGGGCAAAAGCTTCTTCCCGGGGCATGCCTATGTTTCGGTAAATATTTGCTGATTTAATAAAATGCTCAACTGCCCGTGTGTTATTACCCAATCTATCTTCAGCCATTCCCATATACCCATGTGCATATGCCTGAGTTTTCTGCATTTGCAATTTTTCAGACAACCGAAGTGCTTCCTCCCCGTACCTTAATGCTTCAACAGGTGAGCTCTGGCTGTGGTAACATAATTGTAGCATTAAATTAGCCTTCAGGCTATCTTCAATATTGGGTTGATCCAACTGCACTTTAATTGAATCAATAATATCGGGGGCTCCGGAAAAGCCCCCGATTGTTAGAAAAATAAACAAATTTATAAGTATAACTCTCATTTCTTGCAGATATAAAATAATTGCATATTACTATTCTGGCGGCGGTGGTGGTGGATACGTATCAGCCACAGGATCTACAATGCCATATTTTGTTTTGCCATTTGGGTCTTCAAATTCAAATAAAAAAGAATACTTAATTTTACCACCATCTCTCAAATTTCCGGTTGTTTCTAAACAAAAAACATTTGAGGACGTTTCAGTACTCTTCAATTTTAGCTTACCGTCAGGTTGCATTTTAGGTGGTTTCTTAAATATCTTATTCCATTTTTCTTCCGAAGGCTTATCGGTAATCATCTCCAGTTCCATTTCGGGGGATTCATTTATGGCTGTAAATTTCAGCTCTTTGCCATCAGCTGATTCAACAGACCAAACATAGCTGGCATTTTTCTCAAAAACGAGAATGTTTCGCAAGGGGCCATAAAAATGTGCATACGGTGACAATACTTCATAAAACATATCGGCCTTGTAAGGTTTGTCTTTAGATCCCAACCTGGGGTCATCTTTAAAGAAATTCAACATTTCGGGAGTAAAAACCCGAATTTTAACTTGATAAGTAGTGGGTTTCATAATATAAATTTTAGAGGTTAAAAAATAAATATTTTAAAGATACTGATTATTAACCACATACAAAAACAAACTATGTTTTTTTTCATTTTTATCGTCTACTGCGAAAAAAATCAGTCATTAAACTAGCCGATTCATTCTCCAAGACCCCTTTTTTAACTTTTAATTTTGAATACAGAGCATTGGGTGCAAATATCGTATAACCACGTTTTGGATCAGAGGCCCCATATATAATTTCATCAACCTGCGCCCACGACAGTGCCCCGGCACACATAACACAGGGTTCAAGTGTAACGTATATTTTACATCCGGTAAGATATTTACCCCCTAAAAGATTCGATGCTGCGGTTATAGCCTGCATTTCGGCATGAGCTGTAACATCAGTAAGTTTTTCAGTCAAATTATGCGCACGTGCAATGATCGTATTATTTGAAACCACAACACACCCAACAGGGATTTCTCCTTCTTCAAAAGCATTTTTTGCTTCATCAAGTGCTTTACCCATAAAATATTCGTCAGAAAATGGTTTTATCATAGCATTGTTATTTATCATTACAAAAGTAGGATATTGAACCCTCTCTTCTAAAAAAAATACGAAAATCATATTTATTTAATCAAAAACATGTTTTATAACTATACTATTAGGGGGGCTTTTGTTTTAAGCTTTGCTTTACTTTTTCTTAATCTGTAAAAATGACTGTAATCATCAGTTTGATTTATCATTTCTTACTATTTTAGCACCAAATTTTTATTTAAAACATTTTTACTATGTACAGAACAAACACCTGTGGTGAATTACGAATAAACCATGTAGGAAACGATACTACGCTAAGTGGCTGGATTCAGAGAATCAGGAAGCTTGGTGGCATGACATTTATTGATTTAAGGGATCGTTATGGAATAACACAACTGGTTGTTGACGAGAAAGCACCAGATGCATTAAAATCAAAAGTAGCAGAGTTGGGGCGCGAATTTGTTATTCAAATAAGCGGTAAAGTTCTGGAGCGACAAAGTAAAAACAATAAAATACCTACCGGGGAGATAGAAATTGACATAAAGGACATAAAAGTTCTGAACAAAGCCCAAACGCCGCCGTTTACCATTCAAACAGACACCGACGGTGGCGATGAGTTAAGAATGAAATACCGGTACCTCGACTTAAGGCGCGATGCCGTAAAAGATAATTTGGTGCTCCGGTCGAAAATGGCAATTGCCATCCGTAATTATCTCGATTCAAAAGATTTTATTGAAACGGAAACTCCGGTTTTAATGAAATCGACACCAGAAGGTGCCAGAGATTTTGTTGTTCCATCTCGCATGAACCCCGGGGAATTTTATGCCCTTCCACAAAGTCCACAGGTTTTCAAACAATTACTGATGGTAGCCGGGTTCGACAGATATTATCAAATTGTAAAATGTTTCAGGGATGAAGACTTAAGGGCCGATCGACAGCCTGAATTCACACAAATTGACTGCGAAATGTCGTTTGTTGAACAAGAAGATGTTCTAAATACTTTTGAAGGTTTAACGAGACATCTTTTCAAAGAGATTAAAAACATTGATCCCGGTGCATTCCCAAGAATGCCTTATGCCGAGGCAATGGACAAATATGGCAGCGACAAGCCCGACACCCGCTTTGAAATGCTTTTCAACGATATTACCGACATTGCAAAAGGTAAAGGCTTTGGCATTTTTGATAATGCAGAATACATTGTTGCCATTAATGCCAAAGGTGCTGCTAATTATAGCCGTAAACAACTTGATGCCCTTACAAACTACGTTAAACGCCCTCAGATAGGGGCAAAGGGAATGGTTTACGTAAAATACAATGAAGATGAGACTTTTAAATCATCAGTTGATAAATTTTTTGATCATAACGACCTTGGAAAATGGGCTAAACAATGTGGGGCTAAACCAGGCGATTTACTACTGATATTGTCAGGAGATAAGTTTGAAACTCAGGAACAGATGTGTGAACTCAGGCTTGAATTGGGGCGTCAACTGGACCTTATTGATAAAGATCAATTCAAACCACTCTGGGTTACCGATTTCCCACTACTTGAATGGGATGAAGAAACAAATCGTTACTACGCCATGCACCACCCATTTACATCGCCAAAACCAGAGGATATTGAACTTTTAGGAACTTCACCTGGAAAAGTAAGGGCCAATGCCTACGATTTAGTGATAAACGGTGTTGAAATTGGAGGAGGGTCGGTGCGTATATTTGATAGCGCCTTACAATCAAGAATGTTTAACCTGTTGGGATTTACCGAAGAACAGGCTAATGCACAATTTGGATTCTTAATGGATGCTTTTCAATATGGAGCTCCGCCCCATGCCGGAATAGCATTTGGGTTTGACAGGCTTGTGAGCCTTTTTGCAGGACTTAATTCAATACGTGATGTTATTGCATTCCCAAAAAACAACACCGGGCGGGATGTGATGAACGATGCCCCATCTACAATATCGGATAAACAGCTAAAAGAACTCAACCTGAAAGTTGTCCTTCCATCGAAAAAAGAATAATCACAAACCCTTAGATCGAAAAAGAGGCTGTCAATAATTAATGGCAGCCTCTTTTTGTTCTATGGTCGAAATAAAATCCGAACACTCTCACGGCTTTTTACCGGTATGCCATCTTTAATAGCCGGCGACCATTTGGGCCCCTCTGACAATACCCTGATGGCTTCCTTTTGGAAAGCTTCATTATCGGGAGAACGAAGCACTTCAAAATTATCAAGTTCGCCGGTTAACGAAACTGTAAACTCAATTTTAACAACCTGACGCCCTTTTCCTGTTAAAGGATAACCCAAGTTATCATCGATATACTCATCAAATAAAGCTTCCCCACCCAGTGGCTTAGGGTCGGCATTAACACCGGGGCGGGGTTCTATATCGCTGTATGATTCATTTGTTGAGTTATTCACGGGTTCTGCATCCTGGTCTTGCCCTGTTTCCTCAAGTTTATCTTCAAAACCAGCTTCGTTTTCATTTTCGGGCAATTCGGAAACAAGCTCATTTACTTCTTCCTTGACTGCAATTTCATAAAAACCTGGTAGATTATCCGGTTGTTCCCTTTCAGACAGCACATTCTCTGTTACATTTTCAACAGTATCATCTTTTGGTATCGCCTCAATTATTCCTGCATCAGGTGAAGATTGCTCTAAACCTTTATCTTCTTCTTGACTTTCGACTTCGTTATTTGGCGTAACGTCTGGTTTTGTCCCAACCTTTTTAGTATTCTTTTCAAGGTTAGTACTTCTTACGGAGCTTTCTTCCACAGTATCAGAAACTGCATGAATTGAATCGCCCGTTATTGTAATTATACTGTCAGCCCGTGATAATGTTATCGAGTCATTTTTCAAAGAATCATCAGTTCTTTTCAGTTCTTGATTTGGAGTGAAAGATCCTTCTGTAGGTTCATTTATAAAATCATCTTCTTCAACTTTTTCATCGTTGAGTATAAACATGAAAAATAACAAAGCAAGAATAGCAATGATAAAAAGAATGACAACTGCTTTTCGATACTGTATTTTTTTTGGACGGATGAAAGAAAACGAATTTAAATCATGTTCAATGTCATCGACCTTCAGTTTTGAAAAGCCTTCAACTGCATCTTTTAAAAATGCATCACCTTCCAATTCTTTTTCGAACTTAATCCGTTCAGAATTATTCATTTTCTTTCCAATGTATCTAAATACATCAGAATATGAACCTTTGAAAATATTATCGTCTGACATTGGCAAAGTTATTAAAAGCGTTTAATTGTTATAAAAAAGAATCAGCCAACATCATTTATCACCCTTTTTCTTCTTTAAAATATCATCACAAATTTCTTTGGTATCACCAAATAACCATTCCCTGAAATTATTAATATCAGTTTTTTGAATTTTTGCCGGGAGTGCCGTGTATACCTGCCTTACAGCATCTTTAGCCAGCTCCCGCTGTGATAAATATTTTAAACATACACCATAAACAAGTAGTGCATACTTTTGAAATATTTCAGATATAATTACAGGATTTTTAGTCCGTCGATATTCCCGGATGGCTGTAATATCAAGCTGGCGGTCAAACTCCAATTGTTTTTGTGACATGGGCATAAATGATCGTTTTGTTCGATCATAAAAGTATAAAGAAAATTATCATTAAACAACACCCTGCGCCATTACTGCTTCTGCCACTTTAACAAATCCACCAACATTAGCACCTACCACATAATCAACTTTATCTGGCTTTTGTCCATATTTTTTGCATGTATCGTGTATAAACCCCATTATCTGGTGTAGCCGCTCGTCCACTTCTTCGCGTGTCCAGCTTAACCGCATTGAATTTTGGGTCATTTCGAGCCCTGATACAGCAACACCACCGGCATTAACAGCTTTTCCCGGCGCATAAACAATTTTATCACGTAAAAGCTCAGCAGCTTCGGCTGTACACCCCATATTTGACGCTTCAGCTACGAGGAAACAGCCATTGCCTATCAATGATTGTGCGTCATCTTCGTTTAATTCGTTTTCACAAGCACAAGGAATGGCAATATCGACAGGTTGCACCCATGGACGTTTACCCGGGTAAAATTTAGCACCATATTTATTCGCATAGGGCTCTACCACATCATTATTTGACAATCTGAGCTCCAGTAAATATTCAAGTTTATCCCCTGATATACCTTGTTCATCATATACATACCCATCGGGACCGGAAATGGTCACTACTTTACCACCAAGCTCATTAATTTTAGTTATAGCACCCCATGCAACATTTCCAAAACCAGAAATCGCAAAACTTTGTCCATCAATTTCACGATTCATTTCCTTTAACATATGTTGTACGAAATAAACGGCACCAAATCCGGTTGCTTCAGGTCGTATCAAACTCCCTCCCCACATCACACCTTTACCGGTAAGCACACCTGTAAACTCATTTTTCAGGCGTTTATACTGACCAAACAAATAACCAATTTCACGACCTCCCACACCAATATCGCCTGCGGGAACATCTGTGTAAGGACCAATATGCCGTGCCAATTCTGTCATAAAGCTTTGGCAAAAACGCATAATTTCATTATCTGATTTGCCTTTTGGACTAAAATCAGATCCACCTTTACCCCCTCCCATAGGAAGAGTTGTCAGACTGTTTTTAAATGTTTGCTCAAAACCTAAAAACTTCAGTACACTAAGCGTAACACTGGGGTGAAACCTAAGTCCGCCTTTGTATGGACCTATGGCACTATTGAACTCAACACGGTAGCCCTTGTTTATCTGAACACCACCCCTGTCATCAACCCATGGGACCCTAAACATAACAACACGCTCAGGTTCTGTTAACATTTCGAGTATTTTTGCTTCTTTATATCTTGGATTAGATTCATAAACAGTCCATATTGATTCTACAAACTCTTTAACTGCCTGATGAAATTCATGTTCTCCGGGGTTACGAGCAATTACCTGGTTCATAAAACTATTAAGATCAGCCATAACTTTAATTTTATAGGTTTATATATCAAAGTTAAGCTAATTTGATAATTAGTACATGATTATATTCAATAATAAAATAATAAAGACAAACACATTTTTAACATTTGTTAACATTTTAAGAAACAGTCATTTGTGCTTTTGTCATTGCGTCATTAGTATAAGGAAGATAAGTTGAAAGGGGCATAGAAAGAAGGTTGAGGTTAAGGTTGAGATTGAGGTTAAGGTTGAGATAGAGATGTAGGCTTTTATTGTCCATGGATGTTATAGGGTCCTGGCCTGTACCAAAAAAAAAGCCCCGGTCCAATAAAGGACCGGGACCGCCAGCTGGCGGGTTGGCGGCGGCCTACCCTCCCATCCGCCGACTGGCGGACAGTACCATCGGCGCTGTAGGGCTTATCCGCCAGCTGGCGGATCGGTATGGGAAGAGGTGCATAATGGTCATTGGGAAATGGTTATCCGTTTAGGGCCCTAAATTCATGAGTTTATAAGTTTGTACGAAGCTGTAAACATTTTTGTCCCGAAAGCTTAGGTTTTGATGGTCGATGTACCAGCATATCTTGCCCTGGTCCAATCGGGGGAACCCGCACAAGTCAATCATCTCCTTTAGCTACGCAGATTTTCAATTGTCACCGCCGGAAACCACTTCTCTTAGGGGCAGGCATATATAAAAAAAGCCCCGGCTCAATAAAGGACCAGGGCCCGCCAGCTGGCGGGTTGGCGGCGGCCTACCCTCCCATCCGCCGACTGGCGGACAGTACCATCGGCGCTGTAGGGCTTATCCGCCAGCTGGCGGATCGGTATGGGAAGAGGTGCTTGATTATTAGAAAATGGGTACCCGTTTAGGGCAGGCATATATAAAAAAGCCCCGGCCCAATGAAGAACCAGAGGTCCGCCAGCTGGCGGATTGGCGGCGATCCCGGTGCATACCGGGACTTCGTTTTACTCAGCCTACGGCCGCCGCAATATTTTTGAAAGTTATGAGCAAAAGTAAGCCCCGGCTCAATAAAGAACCGGGGCTTGGATAAGTTGGCGGCGGCCTACTCTCCCACATTACTGCAGTACCATCGGCGCTGTAGGGCTTAACTTCTCTGTTCGGTATGGGAAGAGGTGGGGCCCCTACGCTAAAACCACCTAAATATTTTAAAAAAAGACATATTGGAAATAAAAACTTCAAAACAGAAACTTTGGGTGCGAAAAAAGCTTACGGGCAATTAGTACTGTTCGGCTCTGACATTACTGCCTTTACACCTACAGCCTATCAACGTCATAGTCTCTAACGGCCCTTAAAGGAGATCTCATCTTGAGGCCAGCTT